>JBGTDR010000020.1:0-26516 GCA_041748215.1 Chthoniobacterales bacterium | reverse complement strand
CGTCACCGCCAGGTGCACCCACGCGTTGTCGGCCACCGGCTCGCCCGCCGGGCTGCGCTGCGTCCCGCCCGCTCCCCGGATTTCAACGTAGGGAACCCCGCTATTGACTCCGACCGCAAACCCACTGTCGCCCTCGCTGCGGCTGAAGATCACCGCGTCGGGCTGGCTCGCCGCTGATTTCACCCACGCCGACCACGTCAGGGTCCCGTCCTGCGTCCAGTTTAATGTCTCCCCCGCCGGCACGGTCACCGCCGTTTGTCCGTCGAGCCGCAACCCGGATCCGATGATCGATCCCAGGGACGGCAGGCCCGCCGCCGCCGCCGTGTTCCCTCCCCCCGACGAGTCCACCGCCGGGGCGTTCTGTTCCGCAAAATGGTACACCAGCACGGTGCCTTCATCGAAGGTCGCGGCCGCGTCCTGCACGCTACTGCCGTCGGTCGTATTGCCGTAGTACATCCAGATGTTGCGCGGCGTCCCGGGTTCGATCCCCGGCACTTTCACCCACACGAAGGCTTCGTTGAGCAGTCCGTCGTATTTTTCGATGTGATACGGCAGTAACGTCTTGTCGTCTTCGTCCACGAACCGGATGTCCGCCCCGCCGTCCTGCGCCGACAGGAAGTCGAAGTTGCCGTCGTGCAAGCGCAACAACACCGCCGGCGAGCCCACCGCATCGGTCACCACCACGCCACTTTCCGCGCTCGTGTCGATGGTCACTTTGGCCCGCCCCGTCCACGCTTTGTCCCACCACGCGTGCGCCGTCCCGGTAAGGGCCAGCGCCGCCAGCAGCAGCACGGCAAGGTGTTTGACGTTTGATCGTTTGGTGACAGTTCGCATGGCAGTTCGGTGGTGTGGCGCGGGCCGGTGAGTCAATGGATCGAGCTGAAAGATTCCCCTAGAAGTCCCCCCAGACGCGGAACGTCAGCAGCCAGTCGCCCACCTCCGTGTTGGTCTGGCTGATGAGCGGCAGCCCGGCGTCGAGCGAACCGTTGAAGTTTTTGAAGATCTGGATCCGCGTGCCCGCTCCCAGGCTCGCCAGGCGGAACTGCGACGTTTGCTCCGGCAACGGATCGACCAACGCCAGCCACCCAAAGTCGCTGAACCCATACACCCGCCACTCGTCGATCGCTTTCCAACCCGTAAAGGACGGACTGCGCAACTCGACCGTGCTCACAAACGCGTTGTCTCCGAGCACCTCGCTCTCGAGATACCCGCGCACCGTGTCCAGCCCGCCTCCCGCAAATTGTTCGCTGTCAACCAGCGGCTCTCCCGACCCCTGACCCTGGATTTGCCCGTAAAGCTCAAACCCATACGGCAGGTCCCGCGTGTGCGCGATGTCTCCCCGCAAATAGATAAAACTCCCGTCCGCGTTGAAGCGCCGGTTGTCCACCTCCACCTCGTCACTGCCAATCTGCGCAAAACTAAACGTCAACCCCGCGTTGAATTCCGTCACGTAACCCTCCCCCACCCACGCCGCGTTGTAGTTCAACCCAAACGGGTAATACGTGATCGGCGTCCCCACCAATTCCCCCGCCAACGTCAAATCCTGACCAAAATTCTTGTAGTCCACCCCAAAACTCACCGAGTGGAAAAATCCCTCCACCCCAAACGGCGCCGGCAACGTGTACATCACCCGGCCGCCCAAAATTTCCCCGTTCCCTGCCACCGCTCCCCCGCCCAACGTCGACACGTTGCTGTTCTGCCGCGTGCCCTGCACCATCACACTCAACCCCGGCACCCACGGCACCGGCGCAAGGTAAAATCCCGAATACACCACCGCATCATCCAGCCGCTCGGGCGCAATCTGAAAACTCCCCCCAATCGTGTGCCCAAGCTGCCACAGATTGCTGTAACTCAACGATCCATTGAGCCGCAGCGGCGTCGTGTTCGCACTGTACCGGTTGTTCAATTCCAGACTCCCGTGCAGCGGAAACGTGTCCTCCACCTTCAAATCGATGTCCACCGTCCCAGGCTCCACCCCAGGCCGCAATTCCGGCACCACCCGCCGGTCCGCCAACTGGTTCAACGCCACGATGTCCCGCGCCACCTCGTTGAAATTTGGCACCGTCCCCTCCGCCAATGACGGCACCCCGTCTTTGATGTTCTTTAACGAAAAATACCGCGATCCCCTCACCCGCAACCGCCCCACCGGCGCTTCCACCACCTGCAACTTCACCACCCCGCGCACCACATCCTGCTGGGGGATTTCCACCGCTACCGTCTGATACCCCTTTTCCTGGAACACCGCCTCCAACGCCGCCCGCGCCTGCTCCACATCCCCCTCGTTCCTCCCAGGCCCCAAATACGGATACACCGCCTCCGCCACCTCCTCCGGCGTCAGCTTCGTTCCCCCCTCCACCCGATATTCCTGGATGTAAATCCCGGGGCCTGTGGGCGTTTCGGTCGTTACGGCAGCCTCCGCGGGTGCCGGAGGAGCATCGGTTTCCTGAGCGGTCGCTGAAGACAGACCTAATGCCAGCGCGGCCCCGGCGATCACCGCCCTCCGCAACGCCACCGTCCCACCAAACGCAGCGCGTCGGAAGGAAGGGGGGGGCGGAGTGGGAAACGCATGGATGGCCACCGGTCGTTTCAATGGATGAAGTGCCACCAAGTTCGCCGATCACCGTCGTCCGCAGACCCGGATTCCCACGGCGACGCCAGCCGGCGTGTCGCGGGAATGCGATCCTTCGAATCGAGTGTCATCAGCATAAAAAGCAGCGCGGTTCTTTTTCGCCACAAACCACCCTTGGGATTGGAACCCAAGGGTGGTTGCAGGATTTGAGAGGTGTTCCTAGTTCGGATAGCGACTAGAACACGTTGACGACGCCTCCGTCTTCATCACGACCGACCTTCATCTGCGGAAGCAGAATCGGCGAATCTTCGAGCAAGATCTGGTTGGCAATCGCATCGGCAACCGTCTTCACGTTTCCGGTCGTCGAACCACGGTAAGCCAGGAACTGGTAGGTCCAGAAGGTGTAGCGGCCTTCGATGACGTTTTGGATGGAATAAGGAACGCCGTTCCACGACATCTCGCGGCCACCCTGGTTGATCGCTGTCGTAGAATCGTTGATTCCGAGGTAGGAGACGTAGAGCTGACCGCTAACGGGCGCCGTCGCCGGGGCGGCTGGAGCAATCTTGTTCGCAACCGTTCCGCCCGAATCTTCACCACCCTGGCCCAAACCGTAAGGAATGCCGTTAATGGTGACCGGCGGATAGAGTGTGTTGCCAGCCGTCGCGGGATCACGCTGCTGAATCGAGGTCAGCGCGCCAATGCCGGATTCCGAAAACGCTGCATTGCGGGTGCCGGAAGCCGGGTTGCGGCCAGTGGCAAAAACCGGAGTCGTGTCGGCAGGATTACCCGTGTAGAACGCGAGCGGAAGTTCGCCCGTGCCGGTCCACTGAGCTTGCGCTGCCAGCGTGGTCATGTTGTTCAAGCTGACGGGAGCATTTTTACTTGCGACCCAGCGGTAAGGAATGATGCCCACGCGAATCTCAGTGAGAGTCTCGTAATTTTGACCCAGGTATGGCCCAATGAACGGCGTGCCGGTCTGGAAGGTGTCTTCCATCGTCACGTCGGCAACGGCGGACTCGAACGTCCCAGCTGTGGTGCTGGTGCGCGGATCAGGCGTCACGCCTGATGTCCCTGCTCCAGAAGTACTTGCCTGCGTGTCCGGAAAAAACTGAATCGGAATGCTGCCCGCAGTGACCTGAATGCCACCGTTCGATCCTGACCAGGACGTTTTGATGATGACAGGAATACCCTGAATCGTGCCGCGATAAATGCCAGCATTGGCGTTCAGCGGTGCAGAACCCGTGTAAGCGGCCGAAGCTGCGGGAGGCAGGCTGATTGTCGCGGTAGCCGGGCTGGTCGGGGTTCCCGTAACGGTTCCGCCGAGGAGTTTGACGATGGCGGAAATGGTCTGAGCCCGGAACGCGGTCGAGCCGGTCATCCGGACGGTGGTCTGCGCGGAAACCGTTCCAGCAAGGGCCAGAACGAATGCACCGGCGAGGAGTGTCTTCGTTATTTTCATGGTTGTTTTTAGGTTGGTGTCGGGAGTGTGGTCTTGGTTGGAGGTATCAGGCTTGCGAGGTGGAGCGGCGGCGCACGAAAAAGAAAAACGCGCCCAGCGAGACGATCAGCAGAGCAACGACGGACGGCTCGGGGACCGCAGTGAACGTGATGGTTCCCGCGTCATTGATGGAAAAACTTCCGAGGTAGCTGCCGGGCGAGCCCGTGGCTCCTCCGGCTGGTGACGGGTCCATTCGATAAAGATCGAGCCTCGTTCCTGCCGTGCCCGCGCCGAAGTTTCCTTCAGCTCCCTGAAAGCGGCCGAAGCTCGCGGCAGAGTGGAAGGATGAGTAGGTACTTGGCTGGGCATTGTTCTGGACGACGCCAAAATTGCTGTTTGCCGTCGACTGGTAGGTGCCGCCGCCGTAAGCAATCGCCATTGTGTCGATGGCACCGGCTGCAGTTCCCTGGCCGTTCGCGGTTCCGCGAATGTGAGGTGCCTGCGAGGCAAGATTGACCGTGGCTTTGCCGGCGTAGAGCGTCCACGCCGGATCGCCACCAGAGGCCTGATTGTAGGTCGTACCGAAAACGCCCCAGCGCACTTGAGCGCTTGTGGTCCATTCCGGCCCGAAGGTGGAATTGAGATCAAGAGCAACTCCCGAAGCCACCGTATTAAGATTCAGAGTGATCGTCGATCCTGGTGCCGCTTCGCGGAACTGAGCGGCTGGACCGATGTTCAGCAGATAGGAGCTGTTTGCACCCGTCGGCACGTTTTCGGGATCGGCAGTGACGACCCGGAAGCCGATAAAGAGGTCGCCGTTGGCGTAGGAAACGGCCGCCGCGTTGGCGGTGGGCGTGAGCAGGCTGGACCCGGCCGCAGCCAGGATGCCCGTAAGGATCAGTGTTTTTATTTTCATGAGTTGGCTGCGTGGGCAGGAGTTCGGTTGGTGTGAAAAGGAATCAGCGGGGCAAGGGATAGGGGCGGGAGCAGGCTCCAAAAACCGGTTTCTTGTGAAGGTTTTGTAACGTTGGGGAGTGGGGCCGCCCAAATCGGTCGATTTTGCCCAGTGGCGGAACAGGTGATTTTCACCGCAAAGTGCTGGCAACAAGAGGCTCGCGGCGGGTCACTCGGGATCGATCGTGAAGATGTCGTGGACCGTAAATCCGACCGTTGGTTCCCCGCCAAATCGGGTGCCGGTGTTGATTTCTTCGAGCTGGCGTTGGGCGTTGCGGTAGGCAATTTCCGACAACGGCAGGTAATTCACCCGGCGGGCGAAGCGGGCGGCGTCTTTGAGAAAAAACGTCACGAAGTCCCGCACCTCGGGATCCTCCGCGTAGGATTTTGCGTTCACGTAGATAAAGAGGGGCCGGCCGAGCGGCGCGTAATAACCGTTGAAGACCGCCTTGTTCGACGGCATCACCGGCTTGGCCTGCACGGGTCGGTTTTTCTGGGCGTCGAAGTCCCACTCCACGGCCAGTGCCTTGAGCCGACCACCTTCCTCCGAGAAATACGCGAACGGGATGAATCCGAGCGCGTGCGGGTTCGCTTCGATGCCGGCGACCAGTTCGTTGTCGTCTTCACTCGCCGTGAAATCCGTGCGCATCGTGCCGTCCGGACCGAGAATCACCTCGGAGAAATAGTCGTAGGTGCCCGAGTCGGTTCCGGCTCCGAACAAGGCGATCTCGGCATCCGGCCACTCGGGGCGGAGCTGATTCCATCGCAGAATTTTCGCTTCGGCCGCGGCTTCCCAGAGCGTTTTCAGCTCGGACGTTTTGATCGAGTTCGCCCAGTCGTTTTCCGGATGCACCGCGATCGTGAGTGCGTCGTACGCGATCGGGATCTCGACGTATTCGATACCGGCAGCTTTGGCGGCCTCGATTTCGGCCGTGAGAATCGGGCGGGACGCATCCTGAATCGCCGTTTCGCCCGCGAGAAACTTGCGGAATCCCGCCGTCGTGCCCGAGAATTGGACGTCCACCTTCACCGCACCGCCGGTTTCTTTTTCAAACGCCTCGGCGGCTTGTTTCAAAATGGGATAAACCGTGCTCGAGCCGTCGATGCGCACGGCGGAGTCCTGTCCAAAAATCGGGGCGGACACAAAAGCGGCGAAGGCCGCGACAGAGGCGATTCGGGTAACGGCGGGAGTCGGGCGGAGGAAGGTCATGGCGGCGGGCGGGAAAAGGGTGGAGTGGATTTCCCGGAGCAATATGCCTCTCGACGCATATAGCGATCCCCCTGCGGTGACATGTTCGTCACAATCGGCCGCGGTCCTGTGTGACGAGACTGTGACAGGATTCGGGTTGGCGCGGACTTTTCCGGGCCTGAACGTGCCGGAGGCCGAAAATTTGGAGTGCGCGCGATCTCCGCCGACTCTCCGACCGTCCGGCCAACTCACTCGTAAAAACCCATCCTAGCGATACCCATGAAAATCCCGCTGAAGTCTTCACTTCTCGCCACCGCGTCCGCCTTTGCGCTGACCGGTGTGCTTTCCGCCCAGGTCGAAGTCGACCCGGCCATCCCCGCCTACGAACAGGTGAGCGGCGTGTCCGGCAACCTGAACTCGATCGGCTCCGATACGCTCAACAACCTGATGACCCTTTGGGCCGAAGGGTTCAAAGCCATCTACCCGAACGTCAACGTCCAGATCGAAGGCAAAGGCTCCTCGACCGCGCCGCCCGCACTCATCGAAGGAACCGCCCAGCTGGGACCGATGAGCCGCCCGATGAAGGCGACCGAGATCGACGAGTTTGAGAAAAAATTCGGCTACAAACCCACTGAGATCAAAGTCGCCGTGGACGCCCTCGCCGTTTACGTGAACAAGGACAACCCAATCAAGGGCCTCACGATGGAGCAGGTCGATTCGATCTTTTCCAGCACCTACAAACGCGGTGGAGAAGACATCAACAAATGGGGCCAGCTCGGCCTGACCGGCGAGTGGGCCGACAAGGCGATCTCGATCTACGGTCGCAACAGCGCCTCCGGGACCTACGGTCTTTTCAAGGAAATCACGCTCGCTGGCGGTGATTACAAAGCCTCCGTCAAGGAACAGCCTGGCTCGTCTGCGGTTGTGCAGGGCGTCGGCAGTGATCTCGGCGGCATCGGATATTCCGGCATTGGCTACAAAACCTCCGAGGTCATCGCCGTGCCGCTCGGGGAAAAAGAAGGCGAATTTTTCGGCTGCACGCCGGAGAATTGCCTCGACGGCAGCTACCCGCTCGCCCGGTTCCTCTACGTCTACGTCAACAAAAAGCCCGGCGAAGATATGGACCTCCTCACCAAGGAATTCCTCAAATACGTCGTGGCCAAACAGGGTCAGGAAATCGTCGTGAAGGACGGCTATTTCCCGATGCCCGCCTCGATCGCCGCTGAGGTCACGACCCAGCTCGAAGCGAAATAATTCCGAGACTCGGAATTTTGTGCGGGCGGATCTTTATGATCCGCCCGCACCCATTCCGGGTTTCCTCTTTTCACTCGTCGGATTCACTCTCGCCCCGCCATGGCCCGGCCCGCCGACAGAACTCCCGCGCGTTTCCGCCCGTCTCGAGCCGTCCTTTTCATCGATGGTTTGATGACCCACGTCATCCGATTTGGCGGAATCCTGGTCATCACCGCGGTTCTGGGAATTTTTGTGTTCATCGGGATGCAAATTTTCCCGCTGTTCCTCGGGGCGTCGGTGGCGGAGTTGAAATCGCGCCAGCTCCCGCCCGCGGAATACAAAATTCTGGGCCTCGACGAATGGTCGGAACTGCCCTTCCTCGTCGACACCGAGGGACGCATCTTTTTTGTCGACCTCGCCGGAGACGAACCGCCGAAGCAGGAGGAAATCCCCTTCCCCAGCGAGAGGGTGATCACCACCGTCAGTTACGTCCCGGACAAACAGCTCCTCGTCTACGGCACGAACGACGGACACTTCTGCGTCGTCTCGATCACGTACAAACGCGACTTCGCCGCCGGCGGCAAAGTGGGCGCCACACTCACCGCGAGCGACTGGTTCCGCATCGGGCCGGAGAACAGCCTCATCACCCGCATCGCCTACAACGACAACGGCCAGCGAAAACTCGCCGCTGCCATCGTCGAAGTCGGGACGACTCAGGAGGTCCACGCCGCCACGCTTTCACAAAAACGCACGCTCATGGGCGCCGGTGAGCTTACCGTCGGAGATACCTACGACGTCACCGCCGAAGTCGAGGGCAATCCGAACCACATTCTGGTCAACTCCGCCGCGGACGGCGTCATCGTTTCATCGGTCCAGGGCGAGGTGGAATATTTTTTTCTCGGCAGCGGCGGCCTCGCGCTGCGGCAGCGGTTCGAGCCATTTCAGGATCTCGAAGACCACCGCATCGCCTCGATGGACTTCCTCCTGGGCGACGTCTCGATCATTTTTACCAATCCCGAGGGCGTCAATCGCACGTTCAGTCTGTTCATTCCGGAAGGCGGGCGGGAGCGGCTCTTCGGGCAGACCAAGGAATTCCCGGCACTCGAAGGTGGAGCCTCGTTTTTTGCCCAAAGCCTGCGCAACAAGGGATTCCTGATCGGCCACGGCAATCAGGTCTCGCTGCGATACAATACGACCGAGGCGATTCGCTGGGAGGCGGAGCTTCCGTTCGAAACGCGCATCGGCACGATTTCCGGAAAAAATGACCGGATCGCCCTGCTCGACGCCGAAAACACGCTGCACTTTTACCAACTCGACGACCCGCACCCGGAGACCAGCTTCCAGGCGCTCTTCGGAAAAATTTGGTACGAGGGTGCCAGCGAACCAAAGTTCGAGTGGCAGTCCACCGGAGGTTCCGACGACTTCGAGCCCAAACTCTCAGTCGTCCCGCTCATTGTCGGCACGCTCAAGGGCACGCTTTACGCCATGCTCTTCGCCCTGCCCATCGCCCTGCTCGCCGCGATGTACACTTCACAATTCCTCGATCCTGGCATCCGTCGCGTCGTCAAGCCGGTGATGGAAATCATGGCCTCGCTGCCATCCGTCGTGCTCGGTTTTCTCGCCGCACTCTGGCTCGCTCCGATCCTCGAAACCCGCGTGCCGTCGATCCTTTGCGTGATCATCGTCCTGCCAACACTCTCCGCCCTCGTCGGCTGGGGCATCTCGCTCGCCCCCATCCGGTACCGCCGTCACCTCAAACCGGGATACGAATTTTTCGTGTTCCTCCCCCTGTTTTTCCTCGCCTGCTGGGGTGCCTGGAATCTTGGGCCGGTGATCGAACGAATTTTCTTTGTCGTCACTGACCCCACCACCGGCCAGCCGGTCGCTGACTTCCGTCGCTGGTGGCCGCAGGTCACGGGCACTCCGTTTGAGCAGCGCAACTCGCTCGTCGTCGGATTTATGATGGGATTTGCGGTGATCCCAATCATTTTTACCATCGCCGAAGACGCCCTTTCGAACGTGCCCGGCGCACTCCGTGCCGGATCACTCGCTCTCGGGGCCAGCCGCTGGCAAACCGCCCGGAACATCGTCCTTCCGACGGCCGCAGCCGGCATCTTTTCCGCCATCATGATCGGACTCGGCCGCGCCGTCGGCGAAACAATGATCGTGGTCATGGCGACGGGAAATACCCCGATCATGGATCTGAACATCTTCTCCGGCATGCGCACGCTCTCGGCGAACATCGCCGTCGAACTGCCCGAAGCGCCGCACCACGGCACGCTTTACCGCGCCCTCTTCCTTGGCGCGATGCTGCTTTTCCTCATGACGTTCGCGGTCAATACGGTGGCGGAAATTCTCCGTCAGCACCTGCGCGAAAAATTCAAGACGATCTGATCCGATGCACGCCCCGGCCAAACGCTCCGACATTCGGAAATTTGCCCGCACCAAAGGCGAAGTGTACGTCTGGGTCACGTCCATGGGCCTCACGATCGGGCTCGTCATGGTCATCTTCCTGCTCGGCCTCATTCTTTGGAATGGCATCGGCGTCTTCTGGCCAAAGCCCGTGGCCCAGCTCACGCTGCTCGCCAACAGCGCCGCCCTGATGGGCACGGAAACCGGCCTCGCCGGCGAGATCGTCAAAAAACGCACCCGCGCCGGTCAGGCCGCGGACGCACCGCCGATGGAGGAGTACCAGCTCTTCACCGCCAATCGCGATGCGTACGGCGCGAGTTTTAAATACGTCGATGCCAGCGAAATTACGGCGATCACGTATCCCCGCGACCTGCTCGCCATCGAGCGTTTGGAATACGGCGACGCCATTGGTTACCCGGTCGCCATCACGACCGCTGACGGCCAATCGATCGTTTACGCGTCCCCGGATTTCCGCCCGACGCTCGATCGACTCGTCCGCGCCTCCGCGGATCGTCGGCACGAAATCGAACGCATCGAAAGATCCGAAATCGGCAAAATCAACGCGCGCATGGCCAGCCTCCGGGTGCGCGAACGGGCGATCAGCCGGTCCGGCCAGGAGCGTCCGGAAGAAATCGCCCGCATCACCGCAGAAATTGCCACCCTCCAGACCAAATACGAAACGCTCGCCGCCGAAGCCCGCACTCTCCGCGAGCAGCAAACGCTCGACACGCTCACGCTGCGCCTTCCGTCCGGCCAGGAACGCACCATTCTCTTCGGCGACATTGTTCTCACCACCTTCCCGAACCAGCTCGGATTTTTCGAAAAAACCGGCCTTTTCCTCCACAATTTCTGGTACTTCCTGAGCCAGAATCCCCGCGAAGCCAACACCGAGGGCGGCATCTTTCCCGCAATCTTTGGCACGTTCGTGATGACCCTGCTCATGAGCGTGGCCGTGATGCCGTTCGGTGTGATCGCCGCCATTTACCTGCGCGAATACGCCGTGCAGGGATTTTTTGTGCGCGCGGTGCGTATTGCCGTCAACAACCTGGCCGGCGTTCCTTCCATCGTTTTCGGCGTCTTTGGCCTCGGCTTTTTTGTCTATTTCGTCGGCGGCACGCTCGATTCGGTTTTTTTCAAGGACACCCTGCCGACACCGACCTTCGGAACCGGCGGCATCTTTTGGGCGGCGCTCACGCTCGCGCTCATGACTGTGCCCGTCGTCATTGTCGCCACCGAAGAGGCGCTCGCCGCCGTGCCCCGTGGCGTGCGCGAAGGATCCCTCGCCTGCGGGGCGTCGAAGTGGCAAACGATTCAGCGCATCGTGCTACCGGCCTCCGCGCCGGGCATTCTCACCGGTCTCATTCTCGCGATGGCGCGCGGAGCGGGCGAGGTCGCTCCGCTCATGCTCGTCGGCGTGGTGAAACTTGCGCCCAGCCTGCCCCTCGACGGCACCTTTCCGTTCTTTCACCTCGAGCGCAAATTTATGCACCTCGGTTTCCACATCTACGATCTTGGCTTTCAGTCGCCGGATTCCGAAGCGGCCAAACCGATGGTTTTTGCCACCACGCTGCTTCTCATCATTCTCGTCGTGATTCTCAATTTCGCCGCCATCATCATCCGCGAGCGCCTTCGCAAACGTTACGCCACCGGCGTTTTTTGACCCGCACACCCTTCCGCCCATGGAAACCGCTCCCGATCCCGCCTCCACCAGCCCGGCCAAACCCGCGAACGCCGCCAATCCCGCCGCCGCCCACGGTCGCCCGGATTACATCGACATCCGCGACTTCAGCTTTTTTTACGGCACCAACCAGGCCATCCACCACGTCAGTCTCACCATCCCCGAGCGCCAGGTCACCGCTTTCATCGGCCCGTCCGGCTGCGGCAAATCCACCCTGCTCCGCAACCTCAACCGCATGAATGACCTCATCGACGGCGTCCGCCACGAAGGCGATATTTTCGTCAACGACGTCAGCATCTACGACCCGTACGTCGAGGTCATCTCACTGCGCAAACGCATCGGAATGGTCTTTCAGAAATCCAATCCGTTCCCCAAATCGATCTACGAAAACGTCGTTTATCCCCTCCGCGTCGCCGGTCAAAATGACCGCAAACTGCTCGACGAGACCGTCGAACGCAGCCTCAACGGCGCCGCGCTTTGGGACGAAGTGAAGGATCGCCTTAACGACAGCGCTCTCGGGCTTTCCGGCGGCCAGATGCAGCGCCTCTGCATCGCCCGTGCCATCGCCAACCGTCCCGAAATTCTTCTCATGGACGAGCCCTGCTCCGCCCTCGATCCGCTCGCCACAGTCAAAATCGAATCCCTCATTCACGAGCTGAAGAAAGAATTCACCATCGTGATCGTCACTCACAACATGCAGCAGGCCACCCGCTGCTCCGACTTCACCGCCCTTTTTTACCTCGGAAAACTCGTCGAATACGACACCACGGAAAAGATCTTCAAGAGTCCGGCTCAGAAACAGACCGAAGACTACATCAGCGGCCGATTCGGCTGATCCAACCACACTCGCTCACGTCGCGGAGCGTCATTCCTAACTCCCGACCGGTTCCACAAGGAACGGCCGCCGGGCAAGCCTCAGCGTGCCCCGCCTCGGCGGCTATTTCACCCGGACCGGGCGGGCCAAGCCAGATCGGTTATCGATTTTGACGCGGATCGTTCTGCCCTGAAAACGAAGTGTTCCATCGCCGCGAAAAAGATCGGGCTGACCGGAGGAATTGTTGAACGTAAATGCAAACGTCGCACTGCCAGCCCGTCCCTCGATCGTGGCCACAGTGACAGGACCATTTTGTGTGATCGAGGTCACCTCACCGCGGATCGGGATTCGTTTGTGAATACCCGGTGACCGAAGGTGAGCAACTCCCTGAACGCGCCCAGTGGCGGTGATGCGGAACGGGGAAAGCGCGAAACTGCCGTTTGAGAAAGCGAGCCACTCGATCCGGTAGCGATCGTTCAGTTTGACGTCCGATTCCGCATCCGCCGCGAGACTGGGCAGGGTCGCAGCAGCAAGCAGGCCGAAAAGAGCGAGTGAACGAAAGAGGTTTGTAAGCATGAGTGAGGGAGGGCAGTCGTCCATCCATCGCTCCTTGTCAAAATAATTTCCGATCCGCGCGCACGTCGCAAAAAAATCCCATCGCTTCGCGACCCACGTTGCGCTGGGATCAAATCATGATCCTCCGTTCGCTCGCTCTTCTGCTCGTCCTGGCTACGGGGGCGTCCGCGCAAACGGACGATTGGACGCTAGCACAGCGAAAGGTCGTGGCGGAGCTGCCCGGCGGCGCGGAATTCATCGAGCGCGAGGCCCAACTCGAGGGAGATTCCGTTCGCGTGCAAGGGGTGTTTTTTTCGGAAAAATCCGCGGAATTTGCCGTGATCGACAATGCTCCTCCGGACCAGCGTTCACTTGGCGAAGCCATGCAGGAGGCGGGTGCCATCGCCGGAGTGAACGGTGGATATTTTCACGAAGACAATCGGCCCGTCGGGTTGCAAATTTCGGCGGGGAAGGAAATTCATGGATTCGAGCGGGCAAAACTTCTGAGCGGAGTTTTTGTCGTGACTGGAAAACGTCCGCGCCTGCTGAGGTCATCCGCGTTCAAACCCTCCAAAAACAATTCGCACGCGTTGCAAGCCGGGCCATTCCTCGTCGACGAAGGTCAGCCCGTAGCCGGACTGAATACCGAACGCCGGGCCCGTCGCACCGTGATCGCCACGGACGGCTCGGGCCGTTGGGCCGTCCTTTTGTTTTCATCCGCAACGCTCTCTGAAACCGCCCGCATCCTTGCGAGCGATACGATCTTCGCGGACTTCCCGGTGGCGCGGGCGCTCAACCTTGACGGCGGCTCAAGCAGCGCTCTGTGGGTGGATGCCGGTGACAAGCCATTCTATCTGCGCGAACTCGGCCGCGTCCGGAATTTCCTCGCCGTCATCCCGCGCTGATTCGAATTCGCCGCAACGCCCTGGCGCACGGAACGGGATCTAATCACCCGACCGGATTTGCCCGGTCTCGATCAACATACCTACGCTCAGCAATCCACGGGCGCCGATACTCAGCACAAAATCCGCCGACAACCGCAGGAGTTTTTCGCGGTCCGAAATCGTAGGAGTGAAGATCCAACGCGGCGTGCGTTGTGCGCTGAGCAACAGCATTCAATGTGAGAACTTCTCCCGTTTTGTTTCTACTTCTGCCGACGATCGCGTCTTTAGCTGTTTCCGCTGCTCTTCTTCCAAGTGCCCTTTCACGTGTTGTTCACCAATTCGGCACACCTGGCAGAGACGACTCATCGCTGGGACTTCTTCTGTCCGCATTTTTACTGACTGCTGTTATCGCTTCCTTCGTCATAAGCGCTTCGCTTTTCGGATGTCTGATATGGCTGACACTCCAAAAAAAGCCTCACCCTCGCGCTAAAAACCCAAGCGTCCGCGAGCCGTAGCAGCGGTTTGATGAGTATTCGCGGTCAAGCCGCAACTCCTCAAACTTAACCCAGCGTTAGGGCTCCAGCCGTGCGTAGTGAACGAGAAGCTTTGAAACCGGCCCGATTTTACCGTGCCTGCGTGAGTGAGTGAGTTCCGAAAGATCACAACCCATCTTAACGGTCGGCCGACGTCTGAGTCCGCTGTGTTCGGCTCGTTGAGGTGGCGAAAAATCACCTCCCCGGATCACGCCGTTCCGTTCCTTAAGAACTGCGCCCGGTGTCACGAGGATCTGCGCTTCTGCCGACGTCATCGAAAATTCCCCGCCGCGCCTAAAAGCCGTTTAGATTGCCTTGCGGTTGTCGCGTGCGGCCCGACTGCTTGACCCGGTCAACTGTCACCCGACCGCCATCGTTTCAACCGAAGCGAAACACCTGCAAGCCATCCTTCGTGCGCGGCATCAGGTCCCTTCGACGGGATCGGGGCCCAACACGGCGCTGGCTCCGGCAACGACCAAATTCCATTCCCGTTGCAGTCGCGCGACCCGCTTCGTTCCGCGTGCCGTGGTTTGATAGTAGTGACGCAATCGGCCCCGCACGACCTTACGCTGCACCCGGATCAAACCCGCCGCCACCATCCGGTGCAAAAGCTGATAAACGCAGCCCTCTCCGAAAAACAGCGCCTCGTGGGATCGCTCACGAATTTCCCGTACGAGCTGGTAACCGTACATCTCCTCGCGCGACAAAAGCCGCAAGATCAACAGCTCCGGCAACCCATTCACAAAATTCGTCCGCGTGGCCACAAAGCTCGTCCGTTCCGTCATACCCGTCCCGCCTGACCGGCTGGGTTCCTCTCTCTTTTCGAGGCAATGTTACCTCATATCGTGAGGTATGCAAGTCTCACATTGTGAGGTATCAGCGTTGGTGAGCGTTGGTGAGCGTTGGTGGCACCAAACTCGGATAACAACTGGACGAACGTGAAATTGCCTTCGGATACGGCCACAGCACCGTTGCCTTTGGCTCTGTCGCGGACGCCGTTCAGAAGCCGAAGCGCAGCGCAGGCCATCGCCGTCAAATCTGAAACAAACACCGATAATCTGTTCGAATCTGCGAGCCGGAGCCCGGCGCAGCCGGACGCAGTCAAATCTGCGGATCAACATCAGTCCGATGATTTCGTGAGATTGGGATCAATGCGCTGACGAAAATCCTCGGGCCGGCGCTGGCCGTATCCTTCGTTCGCTGGCCGGTCCGAGGTCGGGAGTCGATCTCGCGAGCGATCTGCAAACCGAAGAGCTGAGGCGTCGGCGGACCATTTTGCGGTGGTAATTGATTTGCTCGCACCTTTTCTGCGTCTGCCGTCGGGTGTTGCTTCTCCTCAATTCGGACGTCCGGATCGTGTGCCAGGACATCGGTCGTGAGGAATGAAGCGGGTGGTTTCCCGGGAAAAATCGCCGTCGTTCCAACCCATCATGCCGGAACGGGAAACGGTGGTCGGCGGCGGAACGAGGTTATTTCACCTCAACCACCAGGCACAAAATCGAGCGACCTGAAGAATTCACCACACGCTCGTGCGTTGACATTGAGTGACCCAACGACTAATGCTCGCGTCAGTCACCACAGGCTATGAAGCTGACCCCTCTCCTCGCCGCCGCGGGCCTGGCCATTCCGGCCATCGCCTCCTCCCAGGATTCTTATTCCGCGAATTCCGAAGCGCCGCCGCCATCGCCCCCGCCGGTCACGGAAAAAATGAAGGAGCTTGATACCTTCCATGGGATGAAGCTTGGCGCGCCGCTTTCGGACTTCACCGGCCTTGATCTGAACCAGGACCGCGGCAAGTTGAAGATTTACACGAAGGAAGGTGACGACGAAAAACTCGGTCCGGCCCTGCTATCGGAGATCGTCTATTATTTTTTCGACGACAAACTTTTGGGTGTCGCCATGCACGGCGGGGATGGGCAGGACAGCTCTTTATTGTTGCGCATTCTCCAGGCCGCTTATGGCCACGGCACGCAACCGGATCCGCAATCGCCGACCTACTACTGGGAAGGTGAGACCGCATCCATTCGATTCAGCCTCAATGAAGCCACCGGCGAGTCCGAGGCTTTTGTATCCAGCAACGAACTCGCCGAGGCTGCCGACTCGTACGAACAGAGTCTCGTCGAGGAATCCGCCAAATCTCTCTAACTCCACCGGATCGCCGCCATGAAATCCTCCTCCAGCCCCTCGTCTCTCACGGCCTCGCTGAAAACACTGCTTCTTAGTGGTGCGATGGCTCTTGGCATTTCGAATGCCCCGGCCGCCAGCACTCCACCGACACCGTCCGACGATCTCCAGTCGCGACTCGCCCGCGTCCGGGAGCAGCTGCAACCGCCGCTCGACGCGAATCTCCGGCCGGCGGACGGATCGGAAAGCGAGCCTGAGGAAATGGGCCGGTTCTGGCGGAATTGGGGCAATGGAGGCTGGCGTCCGCGTCGCAATTGGGGCAATGGCTGGCCAAACTGGCCGAACTGGAACAATTGGCGCAACGGTGGCCCAAGCATCTGGGCAAATTTTTAGCGGACCGCGGGTTCGCCTGCTCACGCACCCGTTCTTTTGAGCGATCCCGCCGCCTCGGCCCCGCCGACTGGCCCGGCTGACGATTCCGCTGCCCGGCCACCGTGGTTGCGTCTGCTCGTTTTGCAGCCATCCCCGTTCTGCAACATCGATTGCGACTATTGCTACCTGCCATCCCGGGCTGACACCCACCGAATGTCAATGCCGACGCTGGAACGCATCGTCGACGAGGTTTTTGCCAGCGACATCGTTCAGGACAGCGTGACGATCGTCTGGCACGCCGGGGAACCGCTCGCGGTGCCGGTTCGTTGGTACGAAGATGCGTTTGCCCGCATCGCTGCCCGTGCTCCCACGGGGATGCGGGTCCATCACAGCTTCCAAACCAACGCCACCCTCCTCAACGCGGACTGGTGCGCATTTTTTCAACGCCATGACGTTTCGATCGGAGTGAGCATCGATGGCCCGGCGGAGATCCACGATGTCCATCGCAAATCCCGGCGCGGCGAAGGCACCCATGCCGCCGCCATGCGCGGCGTCGGACTGCTGAAAAGCCACGGCATCCCGTTCCATTGCATCAGCGTGATCAGCGCGGCCTCCCTTGGCCACGCAGACGCCATTTTCGATTTTTTTGTCGCCAATGAATTTTGGAACGTGGGGTTCAACGTCGAGGAAACCGAGGGTGGCCACACCGAATCGACGCTCACGACGACGGGCAGCGCCGCGGGAGTCCGGGAATTTCTTCACCGCATGTTCGAGCGCCAGCGCCCGTATCGCGATCGCATGGTGATCCGGGAATTTGAATTTGCGCTCCTGCGCATCCAGGGAGGTGAGCCACCCGACGCCGAACCGTGGTTGTATTTCAACGAACAGGTGCGCCCGTTCGGGATTCTGAGCGTGGACTGGCAGGGAAATTTTTCGACCTACTCGCCGGAACTGCTGGGGATGCCGAGCTCGGACTACGGCGACTTTTCGTTCGGCTCGATTCACGACGGTAGTTTCCTCGACGCCGTGCAGAGTGAAAAATTCCGCCGTGTCCTGGGGGACATTCAGGCGGGCGTGGAAGCGTGTCGCAGCGAGTGCCCGTATTTCGAACTGTGCGGCGGCGGCGCTCCGGCCAACAAATATTACGAAAACGGTTCGTTCCGCTCCACTGAGACGATGTTTTGCCGCTACACCGTCAAACTCCCCATCGACCTCGTCCTCGCTGACCTCGAAGCCGCGCTGGTTTCTCCGACCTGATTGCGGGCGGACCCGGCAGCGGTGCGATTTCTTTTCCGTTTTCGCCTAGCGCGGAGCGGCATCGGCGGCCAAAATAAGGCTATGCAGATCCACCTGAGCCCCCGGCACCTCGTTCTTACTGGTGCCATCCATTCGTACGTTGCGGAAAAGGTCGAACACCTCGAAGGCATCACCGAGCAGATCATTGCCGCCCACGTTGTCCTCATGCACGACGAGACGAAGGTCAAAAAATACGTCGTCAAAGTCCACCTTGCCGTGCCCGGCCCGGACATTCACGCGCAGGACGCGGAAAATGACCTTTATGCCGCCATCGACAAGGTTTGCGACAAACTCGCGCGTCAGATTCGGAAGCGGAAAACGAAACGCGTGGACGCGAAAAAACACCGCTCGCAGCTGGCTTCTGAAGGCCGCAAGCGCGGATTCCGCCGCCTCTAGCCGCGGGCACCGCGCGCCACGATGGAAGAAGAGTACAAAGTCAAACTCGACGTATTCGAAGGTCCGCTCGACCTGCTGCTCTACCTGATCAAGCGGGACGAGGTGGACATTTACGATGTCTCGATCGAGCGCATCACCAAACAGTATCTCGAGTACATGGATGCGTTCCGCCTGCTCGACATCGATCTGGCCGGCGAATTTATCGTGATGGCGGCGAACCTGCTTTACATCAAAAGCCGGACGCTCCTGCCGGTCGATCAACAGATGGCCGAAGAGGACGCCGAGGAAGACGATCCCCGTTGGGAACTCATCCGCCAGCTCATAGAGTACAAAAAATTCAAGGAAGCTGCGGCCCGTCTCCGCGAGCGGGAGGCGCTGCAGGAGAATCTCTTTCCGCGGGTGCCCGCCCTGCCCGAGCTCGCACCGGCTGAACATCTCCTCGTCGAGGAGGTGGGCATTTTTGACCTGATCCGCGCGTTCCAGAACGTGCTCACGCGCCGCGCCGCGAAGACCGAGGACCTCCGCGAAATCTTCGAGGAAAATTTTTCGGTATCCGACAAGATCGAGCACCTGATCCGGATCACGGGAGCCGGCACGGCGCTGCGATTCGAAGAGATGTTCCCCGATCAGGCCACGCGCACGGAGATTGTCGTGACATTCCTCGCCATGCTGGAATTGATTCGTATGAAGCAATTGCGCGTTCGGCAGGATGGCCAGTTCGGCGAGATCTGGATCGAGCGCAGCGAAGGCCCGCTCACGCCCGCCGCATACGCGGCCTGAATTTTTTTCTCCGACCTGATGACCACCGAGGTGCCTGCCTTGAAGCACGTGATCGAAGCGCTTGTGTTCGCTTCGGAAAAGCCGATCTCCGCCCGGGAGATCGCCACCGCCTTGCGCGCCGCGGCAGCGGCCGCCCCCGACGATCCCGCCATCGCCCAGTTTTCCAGCGCGAAGGAAAATGAAATCACGGACGCCGTGGATGAATTGTCGGCGACGTACGCCGGCGAAGGTCGCTCGTTCGAAGTGCGAGAGACCGCGGCAGGCTGGCAGCTCGTGACGGCTCCTCGCTTCGGTCCATGGCTCCGCCAGCTTTACCCGGAGGCCAAACCAGCCCGCATGAGTGCACCGGCGCTCGAGACCCTTGCCATCATTGCCTACCGCCAGCCCGTGACCCGCGCGGACATCGAGGCCGTGCGTGGCGTGGCCGTGGATGGTGTGATGCAGACCTTGCTCGACCGCAGCCTGGTGCGTATCGCCGGGCGCGCCGAGATTCCGGGTCGCCCCCTGCTTTACGAAACGACGAGCCATTTCATGGAACATTTTGGACTGCGCAATCTCGAGGAGCTTCCCAATGCCACTGAACTCCGTCGCGCCGCCCTCGCCCTCGCCGAACAAGCCGCCCCGGCTGATACCACCCCGGTCCCCGTCGCTGAATTGCCGCTCGCCGAACCGGAAAATGCACCGGAAGCAACACCGCCGGAACCAGCCGCCCCAGCCGAACCGGCCGGGTCGGAATCCCCCGCTCCGCCCGCGGGCGACGATCCATCCTCGCACCCCGAGCAATCATGACTGACCTCCTTTCCATCCGGGAAAAAATTGACGCGATTGATTCCGAGCTGCTTCGCCTGCTCAACGAGCGTGCCACGCTCGCTCTCGAAGTGGGACGCATCAAAAATCGGGAGGGCCTCCCGATTTACGCACCTGATCGGGAAGTTGCGTTGCTGCGCGGGCTGGTCGAACGCAGCGAAGGTCCGCTTTCGCCCACGGCCATTCGTGCCATCTATCGCGAAATCATGTCGGCGGCCCTCGCCCTCGAAAAAGACATCGTGATCGGGTGCTACGGCGTCGAAGGCGGCCCGACCCACCTCGCGGCGCGAGGAAAATTCGGTTCCAGCGTTGGTTACGCATTTTTCACCGACGTGCCCGAGCTCTTCACATCGGTCTCGCGTGGCGAGGGTGATTGTTGCGTGATTCCGCTGGAGGTAGCGGAACACGGCACCGTCAATCATGCGCTCGATGCGCTCACCGGGACGGAGCTGACAATTTGCGGCGAGATTCGTTCCGCCCCGGAAGGTGTGGGCGACGACACGGAAGAGGCGTCCCGGTTCCTCGTGCTGGCCCGCACGGGCACCCCAATCACCGGCAACGATCGCACGATGCTGCTGCTTCGTGTCGAAGACAAACCGGGCGCGCTCGTCGATGCTCTCGAGCCATTCCGCGATTTCGCGCTGAACTTGAGCCATTTCGCCAGCCGCCCCGCGTCCCGTGGCAGCGATGACATTTTTTTCTTCGTCGAAGTCGATGGACACGCGCGCGACGAAAAATTTGCCGAGGTCCTTCGGGAACTCTCGCGCCGCTGCCGCGCCGTCAAAATTCTCGGCAGCTTCCCGAAAGCCGCATTGTAGTGGCGCTCTCGTTTCCGGCTTGTGCGGAACCGGGAATTTTGGGACGCAGCGGAGATGCGGTTTGCGGTCATTGCATTTAGGGGATGGATGGCCTGCGCGTTTCGAGACGGTGCAGCGGAGTAAGCGGCCATCGGCAACTACGAGAGAGGCATCCTTGAATTTCCCCGCGCTCATTCTCGTTGTCGGCCTGCTGTTCGTGCGGTCCATTTCCGCAGCAGAAATTTACACGATCACTCCGGAGCCGGGTTGGGCCAGCCCGCTGACCTGCGAGGCACCGGAATCCGTACCCGAATCCGAAATTGAAAACGGAGTTTATTATTTCCTGATCGATCGCTTCACGCGCGTCGCCACCAGTGAAAACTACGGGCATTTCGCCCGAATGATCGTCAACGAAGCGGGCATCCAGAACGGGTCGGAAATCAGCATCATCGTCGACCCGTCGTACGAAACTCTGGAATTGCACAAGGTCGATGTCCTCCGCGATGGCCGTTGGGAACAGCGTCTGTCTCCCGCAATCGTGAGTGTCCTCCAGCGGGAAACGCAGATGGAGAATTTCGTCCTCGATGGACGCTACACCGTCGTCATCCAGATACCCGACGTCCGGAAAGGCGACGTGATCTGCTACTCGTTCACCCGCACGGGCAGCAACCCGGTCATGGCGGGTCACTTCTATTTATCGTTCGATCTTGGATACCATTCGCCCCAGCACATCATGCGGCAACGGGTCGAATCCGATCCGGATCGTCCCTTCAAAATCCGTCAGCACGGGACCACGCTCGAGCCCAAAGTCACCGGCCGAATCTCGGAATGGCTCGCGATTGACACCCCGCTGATCCGACAGGAAAACGGCGTGCCGCACTGGGTCATCACCCATCGATGGATCGAGCTGAGCGACATGGCGGCGTGGGCGAACGTTGTCGATTGGGCGGTGCCGCTCTACGACTTCGACCAACCGTTAACCGCGGAGCTGGAGGAAAAGATTTCCGGGATCGCGGAGTTGCCGACAGCCGAAGAGCAGGCGGCCGCCGCGCTGCGACTCGTGCAGGAGGAAGTGCGTTACCTTGGAGTGGAAACGGGGGTCAATTCCCACCAGCCGCGCCCCGCGTCGGAGGTTTTCACGAAACGTTACGGCGACTGCAAGGAGAAGGTCGCGTTGCTCGGTGCGGTGCTGCGACGACTGGGGATCGAGAGTCACCCGGTGCTGGTCAACAGCCAGTTCCTCAAAACGGTCCGGACGTTTCTGCCGTCGCCCTACGCGTTCGACCACGTGATTTCCGAAATCGTCATCGGCGGGAAATCGTGGTTCGTGGACCCGACGCGCAGCCACCAGCGCGGGCCGCTGGAGCAGATTTTTGTGCCTGCGTTTGGTTACGGGCTGCGAGTTCGGCCCGGGGAAACGGAACTCTGCAAAGTCGAACCGATCCCTGCCTCACTGGGCACCACCCGCGTCATCCAGGACTACCACGTTTCCGATCCGGAAAATTCGACACCCAGCCGGATGGAAATCACCACGACATTCACCGGCCAGCACGCCGAGGACATCCGCGCGTCCCTGGCCGGAAGCAGCCAGCGCGCGCGGCAGGACGCCTACCTCGAATTTTACGCCCGCGATTTTCCCGGCATCGAGAGCACCGCTCCGCTCACGTACGTCGATGATCCGAAAAGCAACGTTCTCACCATGCGCGAGTCCTACCTGATCCCGGCGCTTTGGAAGGACAATCCCAAACAGCCCGGCCAGCGCGTGGCGGAAATCCGGCAGCCGGAACTCGAAAATCAACTGACCTGGCCGGCCCAGAACCAGCGACTCTGGCCCTTTCAGCTCCCGTGGCCACGCCACTACTCCCTGCGCGCGAACATCCACTTGCCGGAGGATTGGCCCGACGATGAAACGGCGACCAGGATCCGCAACCCGTGGTTCGACTTTGCCTACGTGACCCGCACGACCGGCAACCGCGTCGAAATCGAAGGCCACTACCGGGCGCTGGCCAGCATGGTGCCCGCGCACGAAGCTGCCACCTACAGCGCCGACGCAAAGCGGGCGTGGGAATCGGTCTGGTACCCGCTCACGTTCAATACGGGGACCGCAAGCGTGTTCTCATGGGGTGTGAGCGCATTGATGATCGTCACCGCTGCCGCGACGTTGATCCTGTCCGCTTTGGGATTGTGGTTGTTCTGCCGCCGCGGAGCCAATGATCCGCCTCCGCTGCCCCCGCCCCCCGAAGACCACCACCTGATTGGGCTCGGCGGCTGGCTCATTCTCGTCGGCATTGGAGTGGTCGTCTCTCCGCTGGCTCTCTCCGTAGTCGCAGTGCAGGAGATGGGTTCTTTTCTGAACCCCCGAACGTGGGATGGATTTGCGGGATCGGACGTTTCGGTTTCCACCCTCCTGCCGATTGCAACGGCCGCTGGTCTCATCGCTGCGGTTTGCGGTTTTCTCGTGATCAGTTTCGCGCTCGTCTTTTTGTTTTTTCGTCGGAGCCGGCGATTTCCCGGACTTTTCATCATCGTGACAATCGTAGAGGCACTGATGACGCTTGGTCTTTTTTTCGTCGAGCTTAGCGCCGCCGAGAGATCCGCAGCCGCGGAGGTTTTCAAATCCCACGTTGGCGATGTCTTTCGGTCGATCATCGGCGCGGCGATCTGGATCCCTTACATGCTCGTCTCGCGCCGGGTGAAAGCCACGTTTCGACGCTAGAACCCGCTGGTGAAGACTCCGTTTCTCAGCGAGTTGCCGCCGTCGGGGCACGGGCGTGTGCCCGTGCGCGACCTGTCCGTGTTGGGAGCATCCTATTTTCCAACTCTGATTGGATTCTGGATGCTTTCGACGCTCACAACGCTCCTGCTGGCGAAGCGGGGGACCGATGCGGCGGTGATCGGTGTTTTTGCGGCGATGCCGTGGTTCGCGGTTTTGTTCGCAGGGCCGTTGGTGCCACGTCTGATCAAGACGGCGGGATGGCACGGTGCGTATTGGCTGGGCAACGCGTGCGCTCTCGGCGCAGTGGCAGGATTTGCGTTTTCCGACTCGTTGCCCGCGTGGTTTGCCTGGTCGTTTTTGAGCGGCGTTTCGCTGAACATTCGATGGATCGTGGCGGATAGTTGGGCGGCTGTGATTACACCAGCTGGCGCGCAGGGTCGTATGGTCGGCGCGTTCGAAACGCTCGCGGGAATCTCGATCGGAATCGGTCCCGCGTTGCTGGTCGTCACCGGAACGTCCGGGACAGCGCCCTTTGCGACCATCGCGGCACTGGTCGTTTTTTCGATGCTGGGAATCCTTCCGTTGCGCCCGCCGCGGATCGTCGCACCCGAGGACGAAGACGAAACGCGGATCCGTTTCGGCGGTGCGGCGATGTTTCTGGTGCTCATCGCCGTCATTGCCGGCGGATTGCTCGAGAGCGGTGCCAGTGGGCTGCTTCCCGTTTTTGGACTCGAGCGCGGACTCGGTCCAGACGCTGCCACTCTGCTCGTGACCACCGCCAACGCGTTCGCGCTCGTGTTGCAATGGCCGCTGGGATGGCTGGCGGATCGTTACGGACCCGTGCTGGTGCTGCGCGGATCGGCTTTGGCGCTGCTGATCGCCTCGATCGCGTTGGCGCTCGCTCCGGGCACAATCGCGCTCTTCGCGGCGGTTTTTATCTGGGGCGGCATCGCCGGAACGTTCTACACGCTGGGTCGCATCATCGCCGGGCGGAAATATCCGGCTGCCATCGTGCCGGTGATGAGCCTCGTCGCTCTGCTTTACACCGTGGGCGCGATCACGGGTCCGGTGGCATCAGGATTTGCGCTCTCGCGATTGGGTCCGGCGGGATTCCTCTGGGCAATCGTGGGCGCGGCGCTCGTCCTGGCGATTCTGGTTCGCATGCGGCGGCCGGCGGACAAGTGACCATCTTGCGATCGCGTGCCCCCGGAACGAAAACGCCAGCGCTAAACTTTCGTCCGCCCGGCGTCGGCGGGTTGGTCGGTGGCCGGTGTATCCATCGGCATGAACTCAGCGAAAATATCCAGCGAACGCTCGGGGATGACTGCACTCACCCGGGCGACGTCACCTTCGTAATCAAGCGAAGCCACGACGCCTTCGCGGTGCAGACGGGCCAGCAGGTCGGCGCGCGCCGCCGGCAAATGCAGCAAAACCTCGACGACGCCTGCGTTGACGAATTCGCTGATGCGCTGGACGAGGGTTTCGATGCCGTCCCCGGTGTGAACCGAGATAAAAATCGCGCCCGGAAAGTGCTGGCGCAGAATAGCGCGCGTGCTCGGATCCTCGACCTTGTCCATTTTGTTGAACACAACGAGCATCGGCTTGCCCGTCGCGCCGAGCTGGCCCAGCACGGTCATCGACGTATTGTAAAATTCCATGACTTTCGGCTGCGAGGCGTCGAGCACGTGAATGAGAAAATCCGCAAGGGTCGCCTCTTCGAGTGTTGCGTGAAACGCATCCACGAGCTGGTGAGGCAATTTGCGCACGAATCCGACGGTGTCGGTGAGTAGCAGCGGCGCCTTGTTCGGCAGGGCGATTTTGCGCGTCGTCGTGTCGAGCGTGGCAAAAAGTTTATCCTCCACGAGGACATCGGCGCCGGTAAGGCGGCGTAACAGCGATGACTTTCCGGCGTTCGTGTAGCCCACGATGGCGGCATTGGGCACGGGAGTACGTTTGCGGTCTTTACGCTGCGTGGCGCGCGAACGGCGCACGTCGGACAGCTCGCGTTTGAGCCGGTCCATCTGGCCGCGAATCTTGCGTTTGTCCTGCTCGAGCTGGCTTTCGCCCTCGCCCTTGGCCCCGATTCCTCCGCCCTGTTTGCCAAGGTGCGTCCATGCGCGGGTCAACCGCGGAAGCGAATACGACATACGGGCCAGATCGACCTGGATTCGTGCTTCGCGCGTCTGCGCACGGGCTCCAAAGATGTCGAGAATGACCTCCTGCCGGTCCACGACCGTCACCTTCGTGAGTTCCTCCCAATTCCGCTGCTGGGCCGGAGTGAGTTCGTTGTCGAAGATGATAACGTCGCACTCCAGCTCCTGAAGGTGCTCACGAATTTCCTCAGCCTTGCCGGAGCCGAGCAGGTAACGGGCATTGGCTTCGCGGTGATGCACGGCCATGCGGTCGATCACGGGAATGCCCAATGTGCGGACGAGTTCCTCGAGCTCGGCGAGCAGGTCCTCGGCGTCGGCACGACCAGCCGGATCCAGGAACGCGCCAACCAGCAGGGCGCGCTCGACCATTTTTTCGCGGGCTTTGATCTCGAACATGTGACGGGATTGTAACCGATCCTCCCGCCCCGCACCACGGGCTTGTTCGCAAACGGGATTTTACGGAGACTTCTGCCACATGAACGGAGGGCTTTCCGACGAAGCAATCGCGGAAACGCTGGTCATTGCCGCCGAGCTTGGCGACTCGCTGGCTCTTCCGATTCTAATCGACGCCGGGGCGGCTCCCGAGGTCATCGACGCTCTGATGGACCAGGGCCAATTGGTGACGGAGGCCGATGGTATCCACGCACGACTCATAGCACGGAAAAATACCACCATTCCGCGGCTCCCGGCTGGTGCGAAACGGGCCTGCCACTCCCGACTGGCTCGGGCGCTGGCCCGCCACCGCGCAGCACCCGAAGTCATCGCACGCCAGTTCACGGCCGCCCGGGACTATGCAGCGGCCCGCGCCGAATGGGT
>JBGTDR010000019.1:0-9633 GCA_041748215.1 Chthoniobacterales bacterium | reverse complement strand
CCGGCTCGACCTCGGCAACCAGCACGCCACGCGACGCCGGCAAGTCGTGAAATCGCACGACACGCGGGTGCAGCGGCACGTTCTGCCCCGCGACGCCAATCGAACTCCGGCGAATCCGCCGGTCCTTGATGAGCCACGCGGCCACAAATTGCGCCGTGTTGCTCGCGATCGCGAAGCAGATGCCCTGCGCCGGCAGAATCACCGCCGTATTCACTCCGATCACTTCGCCCGCGCTGTTCAACAGCGGCCCGCCGGAATTTCCCGGATTCAACGCCGCGTCCGTCTGGATGATGTCATCCATCAGACGGCCGGATTCCGCGCGCATCGAACGGCCCAAGGCACTCACTATGCCAGACGTCACGGTTTGCTGAAATCCGTACGGCGAGCCGATGGCCACGGCGACCTGCCCGACGCGCACGCGCGAGGAATCCGCCAGACGGGCGTGGTGAAGGTCCGGCGCATCAATCCGGATCACCGCAAGGTCGGTTTCGGGATCGGTGCCGACCAATTGCGCCGGGTAAAACCGCGCGTCGTGCAGCGTGACCTGGAGCTCGCGCGCTCCGTGCACGACATGGCTGTTGGTGAGAATAAATCCGTCGCGCGCGATCACAAATCCCGAACCGCCCCCGGGGCCACGTTCGCCAGCAACCACCCGGATGTTCACCACCGTCGGAGCCACCCGGCCAACTGACGCCGAAACCGTTCGCGAATAAGCGTCCAGCAATTCGGTATCGTCACCCCCAAAGTCCCGGGTCTGGGCCAACTCTTCATCGCGCTCGCTCCCAAGCGCCACCCCTTGCGGACCCGTCGCCGACGGCAGGTCACTGGACTCATTGATCGGAAAAGGTCGGATCGATTTCGTTTGCATGGTCGCAGATAAGAATAGACCGGTCGTCTCGCTAATCGTTCAATGAAACTTCAATTTGCGGCGAGAAAATCCCGAAGAAACCGTGCGGCCGCTTTGAGCGGAGCGGCATTTTGTTCCACCAACATCCGCTGCATCGCGCCCTGCCAATGATCCTGAATGGCTGCGGCCATCGCCACCGGGTCGAGATCGGAGCGAATGCTGCCGTCTTCCTGGCCCGCACGAACCACTTCCGCAAAAATTCCGCGCCACGTCGCAAGTCCGTTTGCGAGGACTTCGCGCATCGGCTCACTCAATCCCGCCACTTCCGCGCCGAGCTTGCCGACGAGACAACCCTGCCGACACGCGCCGTCGGCGATCCCGCGAATCTGGAACGCCCAAAATTTCTCCAGCTTCCGAAGTGCGTTAGCGCCCGGTTTATCGAAAACCTGCCGCATTTGTTCCGTGTGACGCGCGACGTAATGCGTGATCAACTCGACGCCAAATTGCTCCTTCGAGCGGAAATGGTGATAAAACGAGCCTTTCGGCACGTTCACCGCGGCCAGAACTTCCATCAAACCGACCGAATGGAAACTTTTCGTCAACACGATGTCCTCGGCCGCATCGAGAATGCGTTCACGGGTCGTCGGGGGTGGCTGGTGGGATTTCATTAGACCGGTCGTCTTTTCGCAGAAACCTCACGGCAGGGAAAGTTCCGACGTCGTGTCGTCATCAACTGCCCATTTTGCTCCGGGCTGACGATGACACCGTGACTTGTCGCCGGATGATCCCAACGGTAGATCATCGCCGATGAGTTTGCGCCGCACGGTTCTTTTTTTTGCCATTGGCTGGACCGTGACGGTGACACTGCTTCACGGGGCGTTGAATCTGAAAGTCTTCGCGCCAAAAACGACCTCCACCGAAGCGAACCTGGGTCGGATCGGATTTCTGCCGGTGACGTGCCATCTCACCTGTCCGGTGACGGATTTTATCAACAAACAGCAGCAGGAAAGCACGTTCCAGCCGCTCCGGTTCAACAGCTGGCCGGAACTGAAGGAGGCGTATTTGTCTGGATACACGAAAGCGACCTTCATCCTCGCACCGATGGCGATCGCGCTGCGTGAGCAGGGAGTTCCGATCAAGATCGTCTATCTCGGCCACCGGGATGGATCGGCCGTCGTCGTTCACAAGGACTCCGCGATTTACTCCATGCAGGACCTCCGCGGGAAACGGATCGCGGTGCCCAATCGCTACTCGAACCAGCGCCTCCTGTTTTTCCGGGCATTAAAACAAGCCGGCATGAAACCGGAAGATGTCGAGTTGATCGAGATGCCGCCTCCGGACATGCCCGCGGCGCTTTACTCAAATTCGGTCGACGCAGTTTCCAGTGGCGAGCCCTTCATGGGTCAGACCGAGCTGGACGGATATGGGCGCGTGTTGTGGCAGACCAAAGACGTCTGGCCGAATTTCATTTCCTGCGTTCTGGCCGTAAGCGAAGACGCCATCAAAAACGATCGGGATTGGGTGCAGCAACTCGTCAACGGCATCGCCCGCAGCGGCAAGTGGCTCGATCAGGATATGGACAACCGCATGGACGCCGCAAAATTTGTCAGTCGAAATTATTACAACCAAAGTCCGCGTCTGCTGGAATTCGTGCTCAGCAAACCTCCCGATCGCGTAACCTATACCGACCTCGTTCCACTGAAACCGGACTTCGAAGAAATCGAACAACTCGGCCGCGAATCCGGAATTCTCGAAGGCACCGCCCACTTCGACGACTACGTCGATCCGTCCTTCGCCGCGGAGGCGAACCGCCTCTCCGCTTTCGACTGGAAGGCCGCCGAATGAACCGCGCGACCAGAATTCTCCTACCGCTCGGAGTTGCACTACTCGGCCTGGTAGCCTGGCACTGTGGCGTGCGTTTGGTGGGCAGCGACCTTTTTCCGACTCCGCTCGAAGTTGCCCAGGGGATCATTGAATTGGCGCAGGCGGGATTGCTTCTCAAATACATTGTCGCCTCACTCTTCCGCGTGACGTGGGGATTTGGCCTCGCGGTCCTCATCGGAGTGCCCCTCGGTTTGGTCCTCGGGTGGTATTCATATTTCTATACCGCGCTGAATCCGATTCTGCAAATCCTGCGACCGATCTCGCCCATCGCCTGGATTCCTCTCGCCATCCTGTGGTTCGGCGTCACCGATGCCGCGCCGATTTTTTTGATTTTTCTCGCGAGCGTTTTCCCGATCACGGTCGCCTCCTGCGCGGCCGTCCACAACATGCAGCCGGTTTATGTCCGGGCGGCGCGCAACTTCGGGTTGGGCACTCTCGCGTTGTTTCGGCAGGTCATCTTCCGCGCGTGTCTGCCGCAAATTCTCACCGGGCTCCGGATTGCGCTCGGCATCGCGTGGCTGGTGGTCGTAGCCGCCGAAATGATCGCGGTGAACAGCGGCCTTGGTTACCTCATCATCGACGCCCGCAACGCCGGCAAACGTTATGACCTCGTGGTCGCCGGCATGGTCCTGATCGGCCTGATCGGCCTCGGCCTCGATTACCTCGTTCGGCAACTGGAGACGTTCGATGAAGTGCGCTGGGGTTACGCTTCCAACGCACGATGAGCGCGCCCGTGATTTCTGTCCGCAATCTCTGGATGACGTTTCCCGGAAAACGTTCCGGCGAACAAATTCACGTCCTCGAAAACGTCAACGCCGACATCACGCCCGGCGAATTTGTCTGCATCGTCGGTCCGAGCGGCTGCGGAAAATCCACCCTGCTCAACATCATCGGAGGATTCCTGACGCAAACCCGCGGTGAAGTCCTCGTGGAAAATGCCCCGGTGGACGGGCCGGATCGCCGCCGAATATTTGTTTTTCAAGAAAACGGCGTTTTCCCCTGGCTGTCGGTGGAGGATAACATCGGCTTCGGGTTGCGCGACCTCCCCCCCGACGAACGAACCGCGACCGTGGCCCATTACACCGAAATGGTCGGGCTGTCCGGCTTCGAAAAATCGTATCCCCGTGAGCTTTCCGGAGGAATGCGCCAGCGCGTCGAAATCGCCCGGGCGCTGGCCGCCGACCCGGACATCATCTACATGGACGAACCTTTCGGCGCTCTCGATTTCATCACTCGACTCAAGATGCGAGCCGACCTCGTGCGCATATGGCAGGCTGAAAAAAAACCGTTCTTTTTGTCACACATGACATCGAAGAGGCTGTTCAGCTCGCCGACCGGGTCCTCGTTATGAGCACCCGCCCGGCGACCGTGCAGGAAACCGTCGTGATCGACCTGCCGCGACCACGGGACCTCGATTCCCGGGGCTATCTCGAAGCCCGGGACCAGATCTTCAAAGTCATGGGAATGAGCCTGAAAATTGGCGCACCCGGCCTGCTCTGAAGTCGCCAAATCCTGCACGGTCACCACCTGCCGTTTTGGTCAGCGCAAAAGGACGCACGCCGTTCGGCCGACTGTGGCGGATATCGCTTCCCAGGAGTGTTCCGATCCCGGAGCGATCTTCGAAATGCAAAAGATCCGATGCGTAGCGAAGTGACGACCGAAGTGGCACTTCTGGATCGAGTATAGTCTCCGGCTATGACGCCCACCCCTTCGAAGCATTGGCGGGTGCGGTGGGCAGCGACGACGATCAGGAATGATATAAAATCGATCTTCGCTTACGAAAAGTTCCACGAACGAAAAGCCCCGGGACAATGCCGACCCCGGTTTCTGCTAAAACGCTGAAAGGGCTTGATGCGGTGAATTTCGGACGAGCACGCCTTAAATGACATCCCGTCGAACCAATGGCCACCAGACAAAGCTCGGCCTCCTGCACGTTTAGCCCTCCTGCCCGTAGCTGACCCTTATGAAGAATCAAAAAAAAAAATCCTCATCGTTGGCGGCGTCGCTGGAGGTGCCTCGTGTGCTGCGCGCTTGCGCCGCATGGATCAGGCCGCGGAAATCATCATCCTCGAACGCGGGCCATTCGCTTCCTTCGCGAATTGCGGACTGCCTTATTTCGTCGGGGGCGTCATCGAGCAGGAGGACGATCTGCTCGTCGCGAAAGTGCCGCTTTTCAAAGAGCGCTTCGCCATTGACCTGCGCACGCAACACGAGGCTGTGGCGATCGATCGCGAAGCGCGCGAAGTGGAGGTGCGCGATCTCGTGTCGGGCGAGAGCTACCGCCAGCGTTACGATGCATTGGTGCTCGCTCCCGGAGCAGTGCCGCTTCGTCCGCCAATGCCGGGAATCGATCTCCACGGCATTTTCACCCTGCGCAACATTCCCGACGCTCTCTACATCAAGGATTGGATCGGGCAGCATGCCGCGAAGTCCGCGGTGATCGTCGGCGGTGGATTCATCGGCCTGGAGATGGCGGAAAATCTCCATCGCATTGGCCTCAATGTGACCGTGGTGGAAATGTTGCCGCAGGTCATGCCGCCGATGGACGCGGAGATGGTCAGCCCGGTGCATGAGCATCTCATCGCGCAGGGAGTGAAGCTGGACCTCGGTGCTGCCGTCTCCGGATTTGCGCAAAACGAGGGCACCCTCGAAGTGCAGACCAAGGACGGCGCGAAGCACCTCGCCGACATCGTCATTCTCGCCATCGGCGTCCGTCCGGAAACCACGCTCGCCAAAGCCGCCGGAATCACGCTCGGCGAACGCGGCGGTATCCGCGTGGACGAGAAAATGCGCACCAGCGACCCGCACATCTGGGCGGTCGGTGATGCCGTGGAAGTGCGCGACCGCATCACCGGCACATGGACGCTGCTCGCCCTCGCTGGTCCCGCTAACCGTCAGGGACGCATTGCCGCCGACGCCATCTGCGGACGGCCCGCGGCCTTTCACGGCACGCAAGGCACCGCGATCTGCGGCGTCTTCGGCCTCGCCGTCGCCTCCACCGGAGCGAGCGAAAAAGTGCTGCAACGCGCCGGCATCACGGACTACGAAAAAATCTATCTACACGCGGGGCACCACGCCGCCTACTACCCCGGCGCGGAAAAAATTCATCTCAAGTTGATTTTTCGCCACTCGGACGGCCGCGTGCTCGGCGCCCAGGCGGTCGGGGCGACGGGAGTGGACAAACGCATCGATGTGCTCGCGATGGCGATCCAGAAAGACGCGACCGTTTACGATCTTGAAGAGGCGGAACTCTGCTACGCGCCACAGTTCGGCTCGGCCAAAGACCCGATCAACTTCGCGGGCATGATCGCCGCCAATCATCTGCGCGGCGACGACCCGATCATCCATTGGAAAAGTCCGACCCTTGCGAACTACGATTTGCTCGACGTGCGCGACCCGGGCGAATTCGCCGCCGGCCACGCGCCCGACGCGCGCAACATTCCGCTCAACACGCTGCGGAGTTCGCTGGGTGAACTCTCCAAGGCCCGTCCCCTCGCAGTGTATTGCGCCGTCGGTGGCCGCGCCCACAACGCCGTGCGACTCCTTCGCGAGCATGGATTCGACGCCTCGAATCTCTCCGGCGGCTACACGACCCTCTGTCACGTCACTGCCGCCATACCACGCTCCTCGGAGACGCGACCAGCAAAGCAACTCCCCGTCCCATGGCTCGATTCGAGAAAGACAAATTATGCTCATTAAACTGCCAACCAGGAAAACCGTAAGCGAAGCCGCAACAGCCCTTCAGGCTGCTGTCGAGGCCAATCATTTCGGCGTCATGCAGGTTCACAATCTCCGCGAAACCATGGCGAAGAAGGGCGTGGAGTTCGCCCACGAATGCCTGATCTTCGAAGTCTGTCAGCCACAAAAAGCAAAAGCGGTGCTCGATGAAAACATGAGCGTTTCCACCGCCCTGCCGTGCCGAATTTCCATCTACGAGGAAAATGGAAAAACCACGCTGGCTTCTTTGAAGCCGACCACTCTGCTGGCGATGTTCCATACACCCGAACTCGAAGTCGTGGCGCAGGAAGTCGAGAACGCGATCTTGAAGATCATGCATGAGGCGGCCTCCGGTTGACTGGCAGCCATTAAACTTATGAAAACCATCCAGGTCTACGACCCTCCCATGTGCTGCTCGACCGGCATCTGCGGCACCGACATCGATCCTGATCTCGTGAATTTCGCTGCGATGCTCTCGCAACTCGGCACGCATGGCATCACGATTGAACGCTACAACCTCGGCCAGCAGCCGATGGCGTTTGTGCAGAATCCGGCCGTCAAAGCCTTGCTGGAGACGGAAAAGACCAAGGCGTTACCACTCATCTTTCTCGGCGGAGAGGTTTATTTGAAGGGGCGCTATCCGACCAGGGACGAGCGCCCGGCTTTTTTCCGCTCGGCGCTCGGCAAGGAAGATGAGGTGAGCTCGTGAATCTTCCGAGCTACCGGCCCGATCCCGCCAACACAACGCGCTACCTCTTTTTAACCGGCAAAGGCGGTGTCGGGAAAACTTCGCTCTCCTGTGCCACCGCACTGAAGCTCGCCGAGGCGGGCAAACGCGTCCTGCTGGTCAGCACCGACCCGGCCTCGAATTTGGATGAAGTCCTGGAGACGACGCTCACCAACGCGCCCACATCCATCGCGGTCGCGCCCGGCCTCGATGCGTTAAACATCAACCCGGTCGACGCAGCGGCAGCGTATCGAGAGCGTCTGATTGGACCGATGCGTGGTCTTTTGCCTGAAGCTGCGTTGCAGAGCATGGAGGAGCAGCTTTCCGGCTCATGCACCGTAGAGATCGCGGCCTTCGATGAATTTTCCGGCCTTATCGGCAACCCCGAATCTGCGAAGGGCTACGACCATGTGATCTTCGACACCGCGCCCACCGGCCACACGCTGCGGCTGATGAGTCTGGCGAAGGCGTGGGATCGATTCCTCGACACCAACACCAGTGGCACGTCCTGCCTTGGCCCGTTGGCGGGTTTGGAAAAACAGCGCGTCGTTTATGAAGGCACGGTCAAAACGCTGGCCGACGCTTCCGTGACGACACTTCTGCTGGTCAGCCGTCCCCAACTTGCCGCCCTGCGCGAGGCGGAGCGCACTTCCAAAGAACTACGCGCACTCGGCGTAGGCAATCAGCGCCTCATCATCAACGGCATCTTTTCCACGAAATGCCCGGAAGACGTGACCGCGCAAGCCATGCAGCAGCGTGGTTTGGACGCGTTGGCTTCGGCGAGTGCGTTCATTGGCAGTCTGACGAGTTTCGTCGTGCCACTGAAGCCGATTAACATTCTCGGCATTGGCGGACTGCGCGTGCTGCTGCAAGGCGACGGAGACCCTGCCTGCGTCCAGCCGAAGGGAGAGGGCTGGACCCCACCCAATATGGACAGCCTCGAAGACCTCGTTACCGACATCGAGAAGCAAGGCAGCGGCGTCATTATGACCATGGGTAAAGGGGGCGTAGGCAAGACCACCGTGGCTGCCGCCATCGCGGTGATGCTGGCGCGGCGCGGCCATTCGGTGCATCTCAGCACCACCGATCCCGCTGCCCATGTGGCGCAGACTTTGGCTGGGCAGGTGGATGGCCTTACGCTGAGCAAGATCGATCCCGCCGCGGAGACCGCTACCTACCAAGCGGAAGTCATGAGTGCAAAAGGCGCCGCGATGGATGAGGCCGCCCGGTCCTTGCTGGAGGAAGACCTGCGCTCTCCGTGCACGGAGGAAATCGCCGTGTTCCGCGCCTTTGCCCGCGAGGTCGGGAAAGGAACGAACCGCTTTGTCGTGCTCGATACCGCGCCGACTGGCCACACGCTGCTCCTGCTCGATGCGAGCGAAGCGTATCAGCGCGAATTGGAACGCCAGGCGCGCAGCAGCCAGCCGGAGGAAGTGCTGCGACTGCTGGAACGTCTGCGCGATCCGGCGTTCACCCGCATCCTGCTCGTCACCCTACCGGAAGCCACACCCGTGCATGAGGCCGCCGCATTGCAGGAAGATTTGCGCCGAGCGCGGATCGAGCCCTTTGCGTGGGTCATCAATCAAAGCCTGCTCCACAGCGACTCCTGCGATTCCCTGCTGCAATGCCGCGAAGAGTCCGAGCATCGATACCTGCACGAGGTGGTGGAAAAACACGCGACCCGTACCGCCTGGTTGCCCTGGCAGCCGGAGGAACCCACCGGCCCGGATGCGCTTGCCCGTCTGGCTGCATCCACCCTCGAACCCGCGATGGCATGAGCACCAACAATCAAGCCCTAACCCATCACAAATGATCAGCCGATCCACGTTACCTTTCCGCTAGAGAACGCTCGAAATTGTGGTGTGCCTTCGCCAAGGATCGACCCGTCTTTCTTCCAACAGTGACTCTCCATGAACATGACAAATCATTATAAAATTTTTCGGCAGCGGCGCGGCAGTGCCGATATCACCGTCACCGCAATACCGGCGAGAGAGATTTACGCGATTTATCGCCTTTGATGCATCGCCGTAGAAACAAGTCCCGCGCATCGCCGCGTCCGGGTGGAGGACACGGGATGTCCTGGTTTTCTGGAACGTGCATCAAAGGTATCGATGTGCCGGTGCGGCTGGAACGCGGCGGCAAAGTGGGACCCTCGGCGGTGCGGGCGTGGGCAAAAACGGTGACAACAACAGCTTACTCTGAAGCGAACCGCCGTGCCCCCGCCGGGAATCGAACCCGGATTTAAGGTTTAGGAAACCTCCGTTCTATCCGTTGAACTACAGGGGCGCTGGTGCTGATCCGATCGTTGGATCGATGGGATTATCGGACGACGGAAGCACCGGGCAAGGAGTTTCCCGGCGATCAACACGCGGGAATCCGGAAAGAGACGTCTTCAGCCTGGCAAACGCTTAATCGACCTGAAAAAGCGGCGAGCCGCGCGGAGGACGCGCGGCTCGCC
>JBGTDR010000018.1:0-18356 GCA_041748215.1 Chthoniobacterales bacterium | reverse complement strand
GATTGGTCCGAAAGTCGGCCAGGAGGTTGCCGTCATCCTCTCCGAGAATGCGAATTGTTCCCGGCCCGATTAGCTGAAGCGGGCTGAAGTTCGTGATGAAAAGGTCATCCGTGCGCAGGGTGATCGTTCGACCGGCTTCCGCCTCGAGGGTGAGCGTGGAGCGGATCCAATCGGTGAGCGTAGCACTGGCGTCGGCGATATCCGCCCGGATCGTGAGGTTGGGGACACGGGTGCGGGTCGTGACGGTCAGCGACGTGTTGCTCAAGGCGATAGGCGCTGAAGTAACGGTCAGATTGGCGATCGTCAGCGGGGTGCCGGTGATGCGAGGACCGAAGTCACCCGGAACGAAAACGTTAAAGGGACCGCCCAACGCGTTGTCCGGGACGCTGGCCGGATCCCAGTTTGTGGCATCGCGATAATCTCCCGATTCCGGACCGATGTACGTGCGGTCGGTGACGGGATTGGTTTGCGCGCCGCCGAAAGTGGCTGATCCCAAGATTGCAAGGCCCAGAGAAAACATGGTCTTCCCTCGCAGAGCGGACGAAATCGCCGGGTGAACTCTGCGCGGACCAACACTCCGCTCGCTCGTGGTATGACCGAAGATTCGCATATCTGTCGTTTTTTGTCCTCCGTAAAGCCAGCTCATTTGCAAACGATTGGAAAGGAGAAACGTCTGGAGCGAGGAGATTGGGAGAAAAGTTTCGCGATAGGAAAGAATTGCCCAAGAATGGAGAATAAGGTTGCATCCCACGCAACCTCGGGGAGAAGAATTGCGGAATATTTGCGCGGATGTGTGGAATTGTCGGGTTATTTTTAAAGAAGCGGGACTATGAGCGGGAGCTCGGGCAGTTGTTTACGCCGATGCTGGAGACGATGTGCGGGCGCGGTCCGGACAGCGCGGGCTTTGCGATTTATAACGGCACCGTGCCGGAAGGAATGATCAAAGCATCGTTGTATCACGCGGACACGGAATACGATTGGGCGGCGCTCGCGGAGAGTTTGGAGCGGCGATTTGGTGGCGGAGTGTTCTGGCGGCAGGTGGCCACGCACGGGCTTTTCGAAGTGCCGGCGAGCGAAGGAGAATTGCGCGCGGAGTTGGCGCTGACTGCTCCCGAGATCACCGTGATGAGTTTGGGACGGCGCATTCAGATCATGAAAGAAACCGGCACGCCGCAGGAAGTGGCGGCGCGGTTTGGGGTTCGCGGTATGGCGGGCTCGCACGCGATTGGCCACACGCGCATGGCAACCGAGAGCGCGGTCTCGACGACCGGCTCCCATCCGTTTTCGACCGGGATGGATTTGTGCCTGGTTCATAACGGGTCGCTGAGCAATCACAACCGGCTCCGGACGAATCTTCGGCGTGAGGGAGTGACATTCTTCACCGACAACGACTCCGAGGTTGCCGCGGGTTATCTGATGTGGCGGCTGCGGCAGGGACTCGGGCTCAAGGCTGCCCTCGAGGCGTCGTTGGACGATCTGGACGGATTTTTCACGTTCGCGGTGGGTACCGCGGAGGGTTTTGCGGTGTTGCGCGATCCCATCGCGTGCAAACCGGCGGTCATGGCGGAGACCGATGACTACGTGGCGATGGCGTCAGAATATCGTTCGCTGGCTGCGCTGCCTGGGGTGGAACGGGCGCGGGTTTGGGAGCCCGAACCCGGCGTGGTTTACAACTGGGCGCACGAATGACGGGCTTCGACCTGCAAACGCAGACGGTGCGCGAGGTGAACGCGGCGTTGCATCGGGTGAACGGTGACGGCGGGGAATTTGAAATTCTCAACCCGCGTGGAGCGCACGCCATCGCGGTCGGGATGAATGCCCCGGCACGCGTCATTGTCCGGGGTCACGCGGGATATTACTGCGCTGGTATGAACCAGCACGCGACCATCGAGATCGACGGTAATTGCGGCGTCGGCGTTGCGGAAAACATGATGTCGGGCGTGGTGCGCGTGGCCGGCAATGCCAGTCAATCAGCGGGCGCGACGGCTCACGGCGGGCTGCTCGTCATCGACGGGGACGCCTCGGCCCGGTGCGGAATTTCCATGAAGGGCATCGATATCGTGGTGAAAGGATCGGTCGGGCACTTGAGTGCATTCATGGGGCAGGCCGGCAATCTCGTGGTGTGTGGTGACGCGGGAGAAGCCCTCGGCGACTCGATTTACGAGGCGCGGCTCTTCGTGCGCGGCAAGGTCGCCGGGCTGGGAGCCGATTGCGTGGAGAAGGAAATGCGCGCGGAGCACATCGAGTGGCTGGCGGCGATGCTCGAACGAACCAATTGCGACGTGCGGGCGGAAGAATTTCGCCGCTACGGGTCAGCGCGCGGACTTTACAACTTCAAGGTCGATCACGCATCGAGCTACTAGGTGGTGTCCCCAGATTGAGCAGATCTTCGCAGATGAAAAATTTTCTCAAACCCATGCCGCCCGCCCCTTGTCGAAACCAATCGGCGTAAAATCTGCGGACAGAATACCCATGAGCAAACCTGGCCTGCGCGAATCGCACCTTTTTGATCGCAACGTCATTCACGAAATCCAGCGCGCGGCGGAGACGGGGATTTACGACATTCGCGGGTGGGGGGCGAAACGGGCGATGCCGCATTTCGACGACCTCGTTTTTTTGGGTGCGAGCATGTCGCGTTACCCGCTCGAAGGTTATCGCGAGAAATGTACGACCGACGTGACGCTCGGGACCCGCTTCGCGAAAAAACCGCTGCACCTGAAGATCCCGATCACGATCGCGGGAATGAGTTTCGGCGCGCTTTCCGCCAACGCCAAAGAGGCTCTCGGGCGTGGGGCAACCGAAATGGGGACGTCGACGACCACCGGCGACGGCGGCATGACACCTGAGGAGCGCGGGCATTCCGAGCTGCTCGTTTACCAATACCTGCCGTCGCGCTACGGCATGAATCCCGATGATTTGCGCAAAGCCGACGCCATCGAAGTTGTCCTCGGGCAGGGTGCGAAACCCGGCGGCGGCGGCATGTTGCTTGGCCAAAAAATCAGCGACCGCGTGGCGGAAATGCGCACGCTGCCGAAAGGAATTGACCAGCGCAGCGCGTGCCGTCATCCGGATTGGACCGGTCCCGACGATCTCGCGATCAAGATCGAAGAGCTCCGCGAAATCACCGATTGGGAAAAACCAGTTTTTATCAAAATTGGCGCGTCGCGAACGTATTACGACGTGAAGCTGGCGGTGAAATCCGGGGCGGACGTGATCGTGCTCGACGGCATGCAGGGTGGCACGGGCGCGACGCAGGATGTGTTTATCGAACACGTGGGAATTCCGACGCTGCCCGCGCTGCGGCAGGCCGTCGAGGCGCTCGAAGAAATGGGTTTACACCGCAAGGTGCAGTTGATCGTGTCGGGCGGGATCCGCAGCGGTGCGGACGTCGCGAAGGCGCTGGCCATGGGCGCGGACGCCGTTTCCATCGGCACGGCCGCACTCATCGCCCTCGGATGCAACAGTCCGAAATACCAGGCCGATTACGAAAACCTGGGGAGCGCAGCTGGATTTTACGATGATTACCAGGCGGGCAATGATCCTGCGGGGATTTCGACCCAGGATCCCGAACTCTCCGCCCGCCTCGACCCGGTTGCTGGCGGGCGCCGGCTGGCGAATTATTTGCGCGTGCTCACGCTCGAAACTCAGACGCTCGCCCGGGCTTGCGGCAAGTCCCACGTCCACAACCTCGAGCCCGAAGACCTCGCGGCCCTCACGATCGAAGCCGCCGCGATGGCAAAAATCCCGCTCGCCGGCACGAACTGGATTCCGGGCGCTTGACCCGGGCGCTCGTCAGGCGTTGCTGATGATGCTCAAAAATTTGACCGGAGTGTCGGCGACGGTGACAGGGCCGTGCTCGAAGTTTCCGTCAAAAAATAAACTGTCGCCCGGAGCGAGGTCGTAGGTCTGGTCGCGATGGCGATAGACCATGCGGCCTTCGAGCATAAAGAGGAATTCGTGGCCGGGGTGTTTGAAGAGGTTTTTGGCGGGATCGATGACCTTTTCCTCGATGGTCATGAGGTAGGGTTCGAAGTCCTTGTCGAAGGTGAGCCCAAATGCGAGGGCCTCGTAGCTGTGCCCGAGCTTCGATCCGCGGCCGACGATTTCCCGCCGGTCGTCGCTTTTTACGAGCACGGCGCGAGCCTCCGTGTCGGTGAAATCGAAGAGGTGCGCAACCTGAACGCCGAGGGCTGAGGCGATGCGGGTCAGCGTCGAGACCGGGCAACTCACTTTGCCGTTCTCGATTTTCGAAAGCTGACCCTTGGTGAGGCGGACTTCGTCCGCGAGCTGGTCGAGGGTGAGGTGACGGTCGACGCGCAGGGTGCGGATGCGCTTTCCGATTTGAACTTCTACGGCATTCACGGCGTCCGCATTAGGCGCTGAAAGAGTCAACATCGTCAATGGATCGAGGCGGGTGAAATTGGTCGGGCGCGAAACGGAATCACCCCGCCCGGGCGGACCGGGCGGGGTGATCGAATCGCATCGAATGTGAGGTCCCCTAGTGTTTGATCAGGAACGACTTCACGATGAAAAAAACGAAGAATGCAGCACCAATGGCGACGAGCACTCCATTGACGGCTGGCATGTGCGCGAAGCTGTAAATGGCTCCGGTCGCGTTGGCGAATTCCTCGTAGGAGGCGAATGGACTGGCGTTCATAACGTTGGGTTCTTTCGAGTTGATTTTGCAGTGGTGGTGCTCAGGCGCCTTCTCCGGCGAGCTTCGCGGTGGCGGGTATTCCGGCGGGAGCCGGGGCGGGATCAGTGTCTTTGACCGAGACGGCCGAGATGCCGCCTTCGGGGTAGGCATTGTATCCGCACTCGGCGATGTCGAGACCTTCGAGTTCCTCTTCACGGCTTACGCGGAGCAGGCCAAATTTCGAAAGGATGAGCGCGCTGACGTAACCGGGGATGAATCCGAGGAGCACGCAGCAAATGACCGCGCCGAGGACCTGGCCACCGAGGTTGATGGGCGGATAACCCTCACCCTGGATGTAACCCGCGGCGAAGATGCCGGGCAGGATCGCTCCGATCAATCCGCAGAAGCCGTGGACCGCAAACGCGCCGACCACATCGTCGATGCCGAATTTTTCGATGAGCACCGCGATCTTTGGCATCACGTATGCGCCGCAGAACGCCAGCACGAGGATGAGTGGCGAGCTGTAGAGATCGATGCCCGCTCCGATCGTGATGATGCCTGCCAGACCGCCTGAGATCGTGAAGAACGGGTCACCCTTCGATGAGACGTAGGCACCCATGATGCCGGCGGCGAGCGCAAGCGTAGTCGAAGATCCGATGGCGGAAAGCGTCATTGGCGTGCCGTAGATGGTCGTGATGCCTTCGTAGCCGGGCAACATGATCGCGCACGCAGCGAGGAACGCGTAAAAACCAACGAAGATCAGCATGAGGCCAACCATGGTGAGTGGCAAATTGTGCGGCAGGATCGGCATGGCCTTGCCGTTCACAAATTTGCCGATCCGCGGCCCGAGCACGATAAGCACGCCGAGCGCAAAGAATCCGGAAACGCCGTGCACCACGGCGGAACATCCGAAATCGTGGTAGCCGAGTTTGGTCGTGAACCAACCCCAGTAGTTCCAACCCCAGGCGGCTGCGATCACCCAGGCAACGCTGCCGAGGATGACGGAGAGAATGAGGTAACCGCCGACCTTGATGCGTTCGATCACGGCACCCGAAAGAATCGAGGCGGTGGTCATTGCGAAAAGGGCGAACGCAAACCAGAAGACGGTCGTCATGTGGTCGCTCACGTTTGGCCCCATGGCTTCCGCCCACGGCAGGGCACCGTTGGCGTAAGGAAGAGCGGCCGCGACCGTCTCGGAGAGCGAGTCGGCATTGGTGAACGGAGTGAGCAGCGGGCCCGTGAACGGCCAGAAGGGAAATGCGTTGTAGATCCAGAATCCGAAGAGGAAAAAAGAAATGCCGACGCTTGAGAGCGTGAGCAAATTTTTCGTCATCGTCGCGAGCACGTTTTTCGTCCGCGAAACGCCGCCTTCGTAGGCGATAAAGCCCACGTGAATGAGCAGCATGAGCACGGACGCCCAGTAATAAAAGGATTCCGAGACAAACGTGCCCAGGAACTCCACAGCTTTATCTTCCATTTAGTTCTCCCTGATTGTGTTGGTGTTTTTGACCGCCCGCGAAACGCTCGCTTTGCCCGGCCGTTGGTTGGAAAACGGTTCAGCATGTTTCATGCCACGCTACCTTTCCGAAGGGATCGAGCGGCACCACTGGGAGAATGAGCGGGGTGGCGATCTGAGCCGCGGGTTGGGTTGCATAAAACGCAACCGCCCGGATTTGATCAGCGACCGGATCGCCAGAGCGGTTCGGGCACGCCAGCGAGCAAATTTTCGTAACGCGCGAGCGTAAAGAGAAAATCCGACAATCGGTTGAGATAGGTCACCGCGTGGGCATTCACGGCATCGTGGGCTGCGAGCAGGACGGTCTGGCGTTCGGCCCGGCGACAGATCGTGCGGGCAACGTGGAGGTGCGCGGCGGCGGGTGTGCCCCCGGGCAGAATAAAATTTTTCAGCGTGGGCAATTTGGTATCCATGCGGTCGATTTCTGCTTCGAGCGCGGCGATTTGGTTTTCGTCGATGCGTGTGACGTGGCGGGATTCGCCCGGCGTGGCGAGATCGGCCCCTAGTTGGAAAAGTTCACTTTGGAGGCTCGCGAGCAGGGTTTCCACGGGCGCGGTGGGTCTCGCGGACCGCGCGACGCCGAGGACGGAATTGAGTTCGTCGACCGTACCGTAGGCCTCCACGCGCAGATGGGATTTCGGCACGCGGTCACCGGAGAAAAGGCTGGTCGATCCGTCGTCACCGGTGCGCGTGTAGATTTTCATGGCATGTGATGTGCTTTTTCTGAAGGCGACTGCGAGCAGTCGCAGGAACTGTGCGCACGCCATGGCCTACTCGATCAAGCTCGGACCCCGCTACCATTGCTTCGCCGACCTCAAAACCCTGCTCGCACGGGCGAGTCCGCTTCGATCCGGTGATCAGCTCGCCGGAGTGGCCGCACATTCCGCCGAGGAGCGGGCGGCCGCGCAAATGCGGCTCGCCGAAGTGCCGTTAAGCACATTCCTCGAGGAGCCGATCATTCCATACGAATCGGACGAGGTGACGCGGTTGATCTTTGACCGGCACGACCGTGCGGCATTCGCTCCCGTGAGCGGACTGACGGTGGGGGAATTGCGCGAGTGGCTGCTCGATTACGAAACGGATTCCGCGGCCCTGACGGCGGTTTCGGCCGGACTCACTCCGGAAATGGCCGCCGCCGTTTGCAAAATCATGAGCAATCAGGACCTCATCCTGGTTGCGCAGAAAATCCGGGTCGTGACGAAATTTCGGAACACGATTGGTCTGCCGGGGAGGTTGAGCGTGCGCCTGCAGCCGAACCATCCCACCGACGACCCCAGGGGTGTTGCTGCGTCGATTCTTGACGGCCTGCTCTACGGCTGCGGTGACGCCACCATCGGCATCAATCCCGCCACCGACAATCCCGCGGCCTGCGCCGCCCTCATGCGACTGATGGATCGCGTCATCACCGAATACGAAATCCCGACGCAAAGTTGTGTGCTCACTCACGTGACGACGACGATGCAGTGTATGGAGCGCGGCGAGCCGGTGGATCTTGTTTTTCAATCCATCGCGGGCACCGAGGCGGCGAACACGAGTTTTGGGATCGACCTCGAGATGTTGGGGCAGGCGCACCGGATGGCGCTCGACCTGCGGCGATGGACCGTGGGCGACAACGTGATGTATTTCGAGACCGGCCAGGGATCCTGCCTTTCGGCCAACGCTCACCACGGCTGCGACCAGCAAACGCTCGAAACCCGGGCTTACGCGGTGGCCCGTGAATTTTCCCCGCTCCTCGTCAATACGGTCGTCGGATTTATCGGCCCGGAATACCTCTACGACGGCAAACAGATCATCCGCGCCGGACTCGAGGACCACTTCTGCGGCAAATTGCTGGGCGTGCCGATGGGCTGCGACATCTGTTACACCAATCACGCCGAAGCCGATCAGGACGACATGGATACCCTGCTCACGTTGCTCGGCGTGGCGGGATGCAACTTCATCATGGGCATCCCCGGAGCCGACGACATCATGCTGAACTACCAGTCCACGTCCTTCCACGACAGCCACTACCTCAGGCAAACGCTGGGACTGCGGCCTGCGCCGGAATTTGAAGCGTGGCTCGAGCGTTTGAAGATCTTCGGAAAAACCAACCGACTGGCTCCGGTGGCGGCGTCTCATCCGCTGCTGACTGATTTTGCGGGGGCGGCATGAGTTTCGACGATCCGTGGCGGGATCTCCGCGCGTTCACCGCAGCGCGAATCGCCCTTGGTCGCGCCGGTGGCAGCGTGCCGACCGGGCCGCTGCTCGATTTTCGACTCGCGCATGCCCGCGCACGGGACGCCGTGCTGGCCCCGTTCGATGCGGAAAACCTCGCGGCCGATCTGCGGGAGGTCTTCCCAGAGGTCGTTGTTGCTGCGAGTGAAGCTCAGGATCGCGCGGAATACCTCCAGCGTCCGGATCGAGGTCGCCGCCTCGACGAAACGTCGCGCGAGACACTCGGCGCTTTGGCAAAAAATCCCGATCTTGTGATTGTCGTCTCGGACGGACTTTCCACGCTCGCGGCCATGGTGCAAACCGCGCCGTTGCTTCGCCTGCTCCTGCCGTTGCTGCTGGATGATGGCTGGACGCTTGGTCCCATCGTGGTGGTCCGACACGGACGGGTTGCGGTGCAGGACGAGGTCGGCGGACTGCTCGGAGCAAAACTTTCGCTCATGCTGCTCGGGGAACGTCCCGGCCTCGGCTCGCCCGACAGTCTCGGTGCTTATTTTACCCACTCGCCGACCCCCGGCCTCACCGACGCCAGCCGCAATTGCGTGTCGAACATCCGCCCCGAGGGTTTGCCCCTCGAACCGGCCGCTCGAAAACTGCACGCGCTTCTCACCAGTTCCCGCCGCCTCGGACTCAGCGGCGTTCAGCTCAAGGACGACACACCGCTTCTCTCCAATTCCGCGTTGCCCGCCATCGAGATTTAAATTTTCTCCTTCGCTAAAAATCCTCGTGCTGACGGTTCGCAGCGAATCGGGATCGGGTTACGCTTCGTTCGATGACGGGACCAAACGACGGACTGGCTGCATTGTTCGCGGCGCCGGAGCCAGTGCTTGTGCTCGCGCCGATGCAGGACGTAACGGACTGGGCATTCTGGAAATTGATGGCGCGTTACGGTGGGGCGGACCTCTATTTTACAGAATATTTCCGGGTGACGGAATCGTCGCGTCTCGACAAGGCCATCCTGCGTTCGATCACGGACAATCCCACCGGCCGACCGGCAATTGGACAATTGATCGGAAATGACCCCACGGCCCTCGCCCGAACGGCCCGGGAGCTTCAGCGCCATCCCGTAGCCGCCATCGACCTGAACCTCGGGTGTCCGGCTCCGGTGGTATATCGCAAATGCGCGGGTGGCGGATTGCTGCGCGACCTGGCGCGGGTGGACCGGATCCTCGGTACGCTTCGCGATGCGGTGACGATACCGTTCACGATCAAAACGCGAATTGGGTTCGATTCACCCGCCGTATTTGACGAGTTGCTCCCGATCTTCGCCCGTCACGCGGTTGACCTGGTGACCGTGCATGCCCGCACTGTGCTCGAGATGTACAAAAGTGTCGTTCACTACGAATACGTCACACAGGCGGCGGCGTATTTGAAATGTCCGGTGATCGCCAATGGCAGCATCGACTCACCCGGAACGGCTAACACGGTGCTGCGTGAAACGGGAGCGCGCGGCCTCATGATCGGGCGCGGCGCGATTCGAAACCCGTGGATTTTCGAACAGATTCGGCAGGCTCGTCGCCGTGAAAATATCGTTCTCCCAACGGGTCGCGACGTGCTCGCCTACGTGCGTGAATTGTACGACGCAACCTTTCCGCCTCATGGGTCCGAGGTCAATCAGGTCCAAAAGATGAAGAAGTATCTGAACTTCCTCGGTGCCGGCGTCGGGCCCGAATTTCTTTACGAAATGCGGCGCGTCGCAAGCGAAGCGGAACTTTTTCGCGTCTGCGGAGAGCACCTCGACCATGATCGGGCGATGGTGCTCACCGCGTAACGCAAGTTTGCCCGCGACGGCCGGGCAACCGTTTCTACGGAACGCGTCGACCCGTCACGAGCTGCAGGATGAGCACCACGAGGGCGACGACGAGGAGGAGATGCACGAGGCTGCCAGCGACGCCGAAGCCGAAGCCGAGCGCCCACATGATGATGAGAATGAGAAGTATGGTCCAGAGCATGGGAATTATTTGGTTGGTTCACCAATGGATCGTGACCGCACCATTCGGCGCGTGGGTTTAATTTTTCCCGGTCCCGGTTCCGGCAGGCGTGGTCTCAGGAACGATCCGGGTCCAGCTCTTGCAGGCCCATCGCCTGCATGACTTTAAGCGCGGCAAACGCGTCATTGGCCGCATAGAGCATCTGGCGCGGAGTGAGGTCAGGTGCCGCCCAGTTGCTTGTGGTGACACTTTTCGATTTCGGAAAACTCGCATTGAGGACCGCACTGACCGCGGCGCGGACGCCGATCTGGCGGGCGTACCCTCGCTTGCGAAAAACGTGATCGAGATCGAGGATGGCGCGTGGCGTCACGCCAAACCGGGAACGAATCTGACCGTGGTCATTTTTCAGACCAAATCCCACTTTCAGCACGCGATCCGACAAAAGCAGATCCGCAACGATCTCGTGGCAATGCGGACGGTGGAGCTGAAAAAGAAACGCGCGATCTGCGAGGGCAAACTGCACAACGTGCGGCCCGTGGTTTTTTTCGCCGGCGTTAAAAATCGGTTTCGACTCCGTGTCGAATCCAGCTATACCCGCCGCCACGATCTCGCGGGCTGAGACTTCGAAATCCCCGGCGGATTTTGGGACGTGAATGTCGGATAACGCCAAACCTCCGAACGGCGGCAGCAGGGACGTTTCTGCCTTCGACGGAGCGACGAGCCGCGGTCTCGAGTGAGTGGCGGAGTCCGGGGCTCGTTCGTTCATTGCAAATTCGGGAAGCCAGCTCGGGAAACTCGCTGTGGTCGGCCTCCCGGAGCTAACGAAGCAGATCGAGCGCCTGGAGGGTGCTTTTATCGAGGCGGCCATTGACGCGAAAGCGGTTGTTCTGCTGATAAGCGCGAATGGAATCGCGGAGCGCGGCGGACGGATTGCCGTCAATCGGACCGCGGTAAAATCCGAGCAAACGCAGGTTCTCCTGGGCTTTTCGCACCGTTGCGACCTGCACCTCGGTTGGCGCGCTGATGTATGGGCCACCCGCAAAAATATCGGCGATCGCTTTTGGAAATGGCACGGGCGTGGGTGCGGGCTGGACCTTGATCGCGAGGGCGCGCAACGTTTCGGGCGTGAGTTCGCCGGTCACCCGCAGGTCGCGGGCGAGCTGGAATCGCCGCACGGCCGCCGCGGTCTGGCTGCCCCACTGGCCATCAACGGTCCCGTCGTAAAATCCCATCTTCTGCAGTTTGACCTGAGCCGTGCGGACGACTTCATCAGCGTGAGCGGTAACGGCGAGCAGGGCGATTGCGAGCAGGGTGGCGATCAGTGTTTTCACGGTACGAAAGGCTAGACGGAAAGGTCAGGGATTTCAGGCAATAAGCTCGAGTTTTAGGAAATCGGATCGGTGTGATCAGACATTGAAGCGAAACTCGATCACGTCGCCGTCTTGAACGACGTAGTCCTTGCCTTCGATGCGGAGTTTGCCGGCTTCGCGGGCTTTGGCTTGTGAGCCGAGGGTGACGAGATCGGTGAAGGCAATGGTCTCGGCTGCGATGAATCCACGCTCGAAGTCGCTGTGGATGACGCCAGCGGCGGCGGGGGCCTTGTCGCCTTCGTGAATCGTCCACGCGCGCGTCTCTTTCGGACCGGTCGTCAGGTAGGTGCGCAAGCCGAGCAGGTGATAGGCCGCCCGAATGAGCAGGCCGACGCCGCTGTCATCCACGCCGAGACCGGCGAGGAATTCCTTCGCCTCTTCGGGTGGCAGTTCGGCCAGTTCGCTTTCGATCTGCGCGCTGATCACAACGGCCTCACACCCGAGATGGGTGGACGCATACGCGCGGACGGCGGCAACATTTTTCGCGGCAGCGGAACCGCCTGATTCGATTTCCGCCAGGTCGTCTTCGCGGACGTTGCAGGCAAAAAGCGAAGGTTTTGCGCTGAGCAGAAACAGGCCATTGAGCGTGGGTTTTTCGTTGGGTTCGAGCGCGAGCACCGAGGCGGGTTTGCCGGTGTCGAGGTGTGGCAGCAATTTTTCGACGAGGGCAAGTTCAGCTTTGGCCGTCTTGTCCCCGGCCCTCGCACTCTTTTCCAGGCGGTTCTTTTGTTTCGTCAGCGACGCGATGTCCGCGAGAATCAATTCGGTATTGATGACTTCGATGTCGCGCACGGGATCGACGGATCCCGCGACGTGATGAATGTCCTCGTCCTCGAAACAGCGGACGACCTGCACGATGGCGTCAACTTCGCGGATGTGGCTCAAAAACTGGTTGCCGAGGCCTTCCCCTTCGCTCGCTCCCCGGACAAGCCCCGCGATGTCGACGAATTCGATGGCGGCAGGCAGAATTTTTTCCGACTTCGAAAGCTCGGCGAGCTTTTGCAGTCGCTCGTCAGGCACGGTAACGATGCCGACATTCGGCTCGATCGTGCAGAACGGAAAATTGGCCGCCGCGGCTTTTCGGGTGCGGGTGAGGGCGTTGAAGAGGGTGGACTTGCCCACGTTGGGCAGGCCGACAATACCGGCTTTGAGCATAGGCGGGGGAGGCTACCCACGAAGTGCGCTCAGCGCGCGAAGAAAAATGCGGCGGCAAAAAATCTGCGGGATCGGTGATGCCCAAGGGATCGAACGGGTGTTGAAGGTAAGCGGGACTTGATTTCGCTGGCGCGGGCGGGATGATGCGGAACGATGCGTTACGAGGACCTTTCCGAGGAATGGCAGGAGTGGTGGGACCTGACGCCAATCGAGCGGTTCCGCGAGAGTGAGAAGATTTTTGCGAACTATTTAGCCATGGGAGGCAGCCTTGATCCCGACCCCGATCCGACAAGTCCTTTCTACGATCCAGAAGCATGGAACCCAGACGCTGCTCATGGGCGGGCAGGCCTGCGTGTTCTGCGGCGCGGCGCAGGTTAGCAAGGACGTCGATTTTTTGGTGCTTGCGGGTGAGGAAAACTTTGCCCGATTTTTGGCGGCGATGGCGGAATTGAAAGCAGCACGCATCGCAGTTCCGCCGTTCGGCGAAGATGTCCTCGCCCGGGGTCACGCGGTGCATTTCCGCTGTCAGGCTCCGGGCGTTGAGGGACTGAGGGTGGACGTGATGACGCGCCTGCGGGATTTACCTGAGTTCGACTCCCTATGGGAGCGACGGACCGTTTTTGCGGACACACAGGGCGATCTTTTCCATTTGCTGAGCATTCCAGACCTCGTGAACGCGAAGAAAACGCAACGGATGAAGGACTGGCCCATCATCGAAGGTTTGGGGGCGATTCATTACCGTGAAAACGCGGCACGGCCGCGGACGGACTGGATCGAATTCTGGGTGATGGAGATTCGCACGCCGGAGCTTCTCGTCGAACTCGTCGGACGATTTCCTCATGAAACAAAAGCGCTGCGAGCCCGGCGGCCTTTGCTCGCTATGGCGGAGGCGAATGACCTGGATGCGTTGCGGACGGCTCTGGATGCCGAGGTGCGCGCCGAGCAGACGAAAGATCGCGCCTACTGGGAGCCGCTGCGGCGGGAGCTCGAGGAGTTTCGCCGTCTGGAACGCGAAGGGGGTGGGGCGTTGTGAAATTGTCTGATATCGCAGCGTTTCTCGACACCGAGCTTCGCCTCGCGGAGATCGAAGATTATCCCAATGCCTTCAATGGCCTGCAGCTGGAAAACGTCGGAGAGGTCACCCGGGTGGCGGTGGCGGTCGATGCGTGTGAAGCGGTCATCGAGATGGCGGTGCACGTCGGGGCGAATTTGCTCGTGGTGCATCACGGCATGCTTTGGGGCGGCGCTCAACGAATCGAAGGCGCAATGTATCGGAAGCTTCGGTTGGCGATGGACCACGGGCTGGCGATTTACAGTGCGCACCTGCCGCTGGATATTCATCCGTCGTTCGGCAACAACGCGCTGCTGTCCAAGGCCCTCGGCCTGCGTAAGCGCGAGCCTTTTCTCGACATCGGACTTCGGGGCGCGGTGAACCTTTCGCTGAACGAGCTGATCGACCGGGTGGAGCGGGCGGTGAATGCGCCCGTGATCGTTGCTCCGGGCGGTCCGGACCGCGTTCGATCGGTCGGTGTGGTGACGGGTGGCGGCGGGGATTTGATCACCAAAATTGGGCCGGGCGAAGTGGACGCCTACGTCACCGGCGAAGGGTCGCACTGGACGTACACGGCCGCGGAGGAGCGGGGCGTAAACGTCATTTATGCCGGGCATTACGCGACGGAAACATTCGGCGTGAAAGCGGTGGGTGCCGAGCTGGAGCGGAAGTTTGGCCTGCCGTGGGAATTTCTCGATCATCCCACCGGACTGTGATTGTGAGTGGACCGTTGAAAGCGGCCGACGACTGGCTCGTCACGCGCTGGCAGTGGCCGTACGCCGCGGCATTCGCAGGCATCTTGCTTCTGATTCTCGTGCCATTGATCGTCCCGGGGTTCGGTTGGGCGGGCGCTCTGATTTTTCTGCAACTTCCCATTTATCTTCTGCATCAGCTCGAAGAGCACGCGGGAGATCGGTTCCGGGAGTGGGTGAATCGAGAAATTGGCCACGGAATCGAGGTGTTGTCCCGGCGGGCGACGTTCGTGATCAATTCGCTGGGAGTCTGGGGATTCGACCTTTTGGCATTTTACCTCGCGGTCTTCGTGGAGCCGTCCCTGGGTTTGATGGCGTTGTATTTACCAGCGGTCAATTCGGTGGGACACATCCTGCCTGCGCTACGGACCCGCTGCGCCAATCCCGGGGTGTGGACGGCTTTGGGATTGTTTTTACCGTTGAGCGTCGGCGGGATTTTTCTCCTCTCAGGTCCGCTGGGAGCTGAGTGGGGAGACCATTTCTTCTGCTTCGGCGCGGCCTTGGCCGTCCATGTCGCGATCGTCGTTCATGTGCAACGCAAACTTCGGGTCGCCACACGGTGAATGGACGACCCGCTACCGCGCACGTTTTTTGAGAGCTCCCCGCTGGTATGTGCCCGGGGTTTGATCGGCACGCGGCTGAATTGGGGCCCGTGTGCCGGGATCGTGGTGGAAACCGAAGCGTACGACACGGTTGATGACCCGGCCTGTCACACGTTTTTCCGCCCAAGCGCCCGCGCCTTCGTCGAGCGGCATCCAGCGGGCACGGCCTACGTTTATCTTAACTACGGCATCCACTGGCTGCTCAACGTCCTCATCAAGGGACGTCGTCGCGGTTTTGTGCTCATCCGGGCGATCGAACCACTGGCCGGACTCGACGGGATGGCGGTGCGGCGCGGAATGTCGGATAACCGCAAATTCTGCGCGGGTCCGGGACGGCTCACGCAGGCGCTCGGAATCGACGGAACGTCCCACGGATTCGATCTCTGTGCGGATCCCGAATGGGGATTCCGCGGGCGGGTGGGAAGGCCGCGGATCGTTGCGGACGGCCGGATCGGTATCTCGGCCGGAGTCGATCTGCCGTGGCGGTTCACCCTGGCGGGAAGCCGATTTGTCAGCCGCAAGCCGTTGACACCAAGCGATGGAAACGAAAAGACCGGACTGATTACGTGAACCAGCCCGGCCTTGATTCCTCCGAAGAGGAAACGTTACTTCGTGTAACCGGACGACATTGGCGCCGGTGCCGGCTGCGGCTTGGAAGCACAGGCCCCCAGGCCGAGTGTTGCTGCGGCAAATGCTGCAACGGCTGCGATTTTAATGATTTTCATAGAATGAGTTTTCCCCTCCTTTCTTAGCGAGTAGCTGGCGGGCATTTAGTCTTCAACCGCGGATCGACACAACGAAAATCCCCTTTTCAGGCGACGATTTCGACGGTTGTGCCGGGGGTGACCCGGGTGAAAAGATCAATGATGTCGGCGTTACGCATCCGCACGCATCCATGACTGGCCGGGGTGCCGATCCACTCTTCCTGATTGGTGCCATGAATGTAGATGAATCGATCGTGCGTGTTCGCGTTGAGGGGTTCGATGCCATCGAGCCAGAGGATGCGCGTGAGTACGTGATCATCTTCCCCGCCTTGGTCAGCCACGACGCCGGTTGGCTCACGCCCCACAAAAACCATGCCTGGCGGAGCGCCATCGCCGATCATTTCGCTGACTGCAAATCGTCCGAGCGGGGTTCGGTAACTCCCGGGTTCCGTTCCGAGTCCGAACTTCGAAGTCGAGACCGGGTATTCGGCCACGGTTCTGACTCCGTCGATCAGAGCGAGACGCTGGTCGGGAACCGAAACGACGAGCCTCAGTTCCGACAAAAATGAAGGTTGGCCATCCGGTGGGTCTGCGCTAGGTAACATCTCCCTTTTTGTATGAACAGGCAGTATCACGTAGCAATCGTCGGCGCAACAGGTGCAGTAGGCATCGCCATGCTCGAGGTGCTCGAGAAACGCCGCTTCCCAGTCAGCCGGCTCACGCTCCTCGCGTCCGCTCGCTCCGCCGGCAAATCATTGACGTTCCGTGGAGAGTCGGTCCCGGTTCAGACGCTAACTCCGGAGTCGTTCGCTGGCGTGGACATTGCGCTCTTCAGTGCCGGTTCAGGAATTTCCCGGGAATTCGCTCCGCACGCGGTGCAGGCCGGAGCGGTGGTGATCGATAATTCTTCCGCGTTTCGGATGGACGACGATGTCCCGCTCGTGGTGCCGGAGATCAACGGTGATGACGTGAAACACCACCGTGGCATCATCGCGAATCCCAATTGCACAACCGCGATCACCCTGATGGGCCTGTTTCCGCTGCACCAAAAATTCCGCGTGCGGCGGGTTTTTGCCTCCAGTTACCAGGCCGTATCCGGTGCGGGCGCGCAGGCGATCGAAGAGTTGCGGCAACAAGTCGCCGCGCTTGCTGGCGGCGACGAACCGCAGGCCAAAGTTTTCCCGCATCAGATCGCGTTCAACGTCATCCCTCAGGTCGATTCGTTTCTCGAAACCGGCTACACGAAGGAGGAAATGAAGATGCAGAACGAAGGGCGGCGCATCATGCACCTCCCGATGTTCCGTGCGTCCGTGACCTGCGTGCGGGTACCAGTGTATCGCGCGCATTCGGTTTCGGTGACGGCGGAATTCGAAAAACCGATCAGTGTCGCCAAAGCCCGCGCTGCCATCGACGCCTTTCCGGGGGTCCGTGTCGTGGACAATCCTGCGGCCAGCGAATACCCGCAACCGCTTGAGGTTGCCGGCCGGGACGACTGTGAAGTCGGACGCATCCGCCTCGATTGCGCCATGGAAAATACGCTCTCGTTCTGGGTCTGCGGCGACCAGATTCTCAAAGGAGCCGCGCTCAACGCGGTTCAGATTGCCGAGTTGGTCTGACGCGACCGCGCGACCGGGTTCGGTGGGTCGCGATCAGCGATTGACCGACGGGGATTCCCCGACCCTGATTCCCCAATCGTGCAAGGTGTCGACCAGCGCGGCGTGGTTGTTGAAATCATACTGCACGGCGCGGAATCCGAGCGTGGCGGCTGCGGCAACGTTCGCCGCGAGGTCGTCGATAAAAACGGTGCGTTCGGGTAAAATCCCGAACTGGGCCATGGCCGCGAGATAGATCGCAGGATCGGGCTTGAGCGATCCGACCCGATACGAATAAACGCCGTCGCGAAATGTCCGGAAGACCGGATAGCGGGCGAAGATAAATGGGAGATGGATGTCGGAAATGTTCGACAACAGGTAGGTCGGCAGCTGTCCCGAGAGCTCCGACGCCAGCGCAGTCATCGGTTGATTTTCTTCGAAGATATCCTCCCAGATTTCCACGAATTCCGTGTCACTGCCCGTGTGGTGAAATGATGGACGGACGCGGCGAAGGAATTCCGCCCGGTCGATCGCGCCGCCTTCCAACGCTTCCTTCGCGGCGACAATCGGCTCGCGCGCGGGAAGTTCCGTGAGGCCGTTGAGTTCCATCAGTCGGCGGGCGGCGATGAAATAGTCGAACTTCAGGAGCACGTTCCCGATGTCGAAGATGACGGCGTCGATCACGTGGCGTTCCTTTCTTTTGCGAGCTTCACGTTTTCACGCGAGAAGCTCGCGACCCATTCCGCAATTTCTGCAGCGGCATCAGGGCGGCTGAGCGGCTGGATGGCGTGATACCAACGTGCCCATTCGGCACCGCCTTCGGCGGTCGCGGCCCG
>JBGTDR010000017.1:0-17155 GCA_041748215.1 Chthoniobacterales bacterium | reverse complement strand
ATCAAGCTCGAGCACCGGGATGTGGAAGGCCCGGCACAGCGCCTTCACATGCGGAATCGCGGCGGCGAGCTCCTCGGGCATTTCATCGCGCTGGGCCTTGTAGGCCGGGAATTTCACATGCCGCGGCGTCGGCGCGGAGGTGTCGAAGGCCACGCCGATGTGTGTCGGGTTTTCCTTTTCGAGGATGGCGAGCAGCGTGTTGATGAAACCATAAAGCGCGGAGGTGTTGACGCCCTTTGAATTGCGGATCGGTGCATGGATCAGCGCGAAATGCGCGCGGTAAATCAGGGCCATGCCGTCGAGCAGGAACAATCGCTTCATGCCCCGAGTTTGGGTGGCCGCGCGGGGTGAGTCGAGGGAAAGTCAGGAACGCGCGATTCAGGAAATGTCCGTGGCGCGCATCGCCGGGCGGGATTATGACTATTGCTCTGGCATTTCCGGATGGGAATGCCTGACATCAAGCCCGCCGCCATGCTCTCACCGCTCGATCTCAAACTGCTGCGCGATCTCGGCCGGATGAAGGGCCAGGTGCTGGCGGTGAGTCTGGTCATGGCATGCGGACTGGCGATGATGATCATGACGCGCAGCCTGATTCTCACGCTCGAATCGACGCGCTCCGCATACTATCAGAAGTTAGCCTTCGCGGATGTTTTCGGCAGCTTGAAACGCGCGCCGCTTTCCGCCGCCGATCGCCTGAAAACCCTGCCGGGCGTGGCCACGGTGGAGACCCGCGTGGTGGTGGATGTCACGCTCGACCTGCCCGGCCTAGCGGAACCGGCCACCGGGCGCATCGTTTCCCTGCCTGAGGATGGCGAAGCACCGATGCTCAACCGGGTTTTTCTTCGCAAGGGCCGCCTGCCCCGGCCGGACGACCGCCGCGAGGTTCTGCTGGGCGAGGCTTTCGCGGATGCCAACGGACTGCAACCTGGCGACTCGCTGGTGGCGGTGATCAACGGTCGCCGCGAAACGCTCGTCATCAGCGGCATCGGCCTCTCGCCGGAATTCGTGTTCGAGGCCCGCCCCGGCGAAACCCTGCCGGACCACGAGCGCTTCAGTGTGATGTGGATGAACTACCGCGCGCTGGCCGTGGCCTATAACATGGACGGCGCTTTCAATGACTTGATCATCGATCTCGCGCCTGGCGCTTCACCCGAGCCGGTGATCGAGGAAGTGGACCGACAGCTCGCGACCTATGGCGGCGGCGGTGTTTACACCCGCAAGGATCACCCGAGCGCGCAACGGCTCGATGACGAGATCCGCGTGCTTCATTCGTTGTCCGTCGCCTACCCGCTGGTGTTCCTCAGTGTGGCGGCCTTCATGGTGAATGCGGTGCTCTCTCGCATCGTGCGGCTGCAGCGCGAGCAGATCGCGCAGTTGAAGGCGCTCGGATATTCATCAATGCAGGTGGGTGTGCATTTCCTCAAGTTCGTATTGGTGATCGGCACGCTCGGCACCCTCATTGGCGGCATCGGCGGGCGTCTGTTAGGTGGTGGACTGGTGGATCTTTACACGCAGTTCTTCCTGTTTCCCTCACTGCGCTTCACGTTGGATTACAGCGCGCTGGGGCTGGCGCTGCTCGTTAGTCTCGGTGCCTCGGTGCTCGGCGTGCTCACCGTAGTCTGGCAAGCGGTGAAACTGCCGCCGGCCGAGGCGATGCGGCCGGAACCGCCGGCGGAATTCCGCCCCTCGGTCGTCGAGCGCCTGGGTCTCCAGAATCTGTTTGGTCCCTCGTTGCGCATGGCATTTCGCAACATCGAAAGACGACCATGGAACGCATTTTTCACGGCGTTCGGACTCGCCCTTGCGACGGGCATTCCCATCGTACCGGGCGCGATGCGGGACGGCATCAACTACCTGCTCGATTTCCAGTGGGACCAGGCGCAGCGGCAGGACGCGACCATCACGCTGATCGAACCGAGCTCGGCTTCGGTCGCAAACGACATCGCCAATCTGCCGGGCGTGATCCGGGCCGAGCCGTTTCGCAGCGTTCCCGCGCGGTTGCGATTCGGACACCGCTCGTGGCGCACCGGCATCGTTGGGCTGTCGCCGGGCGACCAGCTCAACCGAGCGCTCGATGAGTCGGGCAACCCGCTGCCGATCCCTCCGGATGGATTGCTGATATCGGCAAAACTCGCGGAAATTCTCGACGTCGAGCCCGGGGAGTCGGTCATCATCGAGGTCCAGGAAGGTCGTCGGCCGAAACGCGAGGCGGTCGTGCAGGGACTCATCACGGACTACGCGGGATTGCAGGCGTACATGGACATCGACGCGCTCCGGCGGCTGATGCAGGAAGGTCGCACGGTCAGCGGGGCGCACGTGGCGGTGGACGCGAGCCGATGGCCGGAATTTTACGAAGCGATCAAAGAGGCACCGGGCGTGGCAAATCTGGGCATCAAGAATGCCGTTCGCGAGAGTTTCCGCAAGACGACCGCCGACTCGATCGACATGATTCAAGGCATCTATTTTATGTTTTCGGTGATCGTGGCGTTCGGTGTGGTTTACAACAGTGCGCGCATCGCCCTTTCGGAACGCAGCCGCGATCTTGCGACGCTGCGGGTCGTGGGATTCAGCACGCGGGAGGTAGCGGGCGTGATGATCGGGGAACTGGTGATGCTCACACTCGTGGCGCTGCCGTTCGGGCTTTGGATCGGAGTGCAGCTCGCCAATAGCATCGTCGAGAGCGCCAGCACCGAGTCGGTGCGCCTGCCGCTCGTGCTTACGCACCAGAGCTTCGCCACGGCAATCCTCATCGTGCTGGCGTCGGCGGGCGTGTCGTTCGCGGTGGTCGCGCGGCGGATTCGCAATCTTGATTTGCTCGGGGTATTAAAAGCACGCGAATGAGTGCAAATCCGGAGAGTGCGAAATCGGGAGACGCGCGGCGTGGTGGCAGAACGGCCGCTCCTGTGGCGGGTCCGCGAAAAAAGAAAGGCGCGTGGCGCAAGTTCATTCCGTACGGGATCGGTGCCGCGCTGCTTTTGTTCATTGTCACCGGAATGCTGCCGAAGCCCGTGGCGGTCGAAGTCACGACCGTCACGCGTGCGCCGCTCACGGTAACGGTGCTCGAGGAGGGAAAGACGCGCATTCGCGACCGATACGTTGTGTCGCCGCCGATCTCAGGATATCTGCGCCGGGTGCCGGTGCGCGCTGGCGATCGGATCGCCGCCGCGGAAACTCTGCTGGCGACCGTGGTTTCCACGCCATCGAATTTTCTTGATCCACGCAGCCGGGCGCAGGCGGAGGCGGCCGTACAATCGGCCGAAGCCGCCCGCATGGAACGATCCGAGCAGGTCGAAAGCGCCAGCGCGGAGCTGGAACTCGCTCGCAAAGAATTGGTCCGCAGTGAAACCCTTCGGCGCAAGGGAGCGGTCGCGGTTCAGGATTACGACACCGCCTCCAATCGCGTGGACATTCTGATGAACCGGGTGAACTCGGCGAAGTTTGCGCTGCAGGTGGCGGAATTCGAGCTGGCGCAGGCGCGCGCTGCCCTCATGCAGACCGAGCCGGGCGCAACGAGCGGAGAACAGCCGATTGAAATTCGCGCTCCGGTCGACGGTGCGGTGCTGAACGTTTACGAAGAAAATGCGCGCACTGTCACGGCAGGCACTCCGATCATGGAAGTCGGAGACCCCCGCGATCTCGAGGCTGAGATCGAGCTGCTCTCGAGCGACGCTGTGAACGTGCAGCCCGGCGCCGAAGTTTCGATCGAACAATGGGGCGGCGGCGAACCGCTGCGGGGCCGGGTGTCCGTGGTGGAGCCGGGGGCATTCACAAAAATTTCGGCGCTCGGTGTCGAGGAGCAACGGGTCAAGGTGCGCGTCGACTTCGAAGAATTGCCTGACGGTCTGCTCGGTGACCGCTACCGCGTCGAGGCGCGGATCACGACATGGAGCGAGGATGACGTGCTGCAATTACCGACGGGTGCATTATTCCGGCGCGGCAATGCGTGGATGACGTTTGTCGTCGAGGGCGGGCGGGCCATCGAGACACGCGTCGAGATCGGTCGGAGCAATGGCGTCGCGGCCCAGGTGGTCAGCGGACTGAGCGAGGGCCAGAGCGTGATCCTTCATCCGCCCGACAGCATCGCCGACGGTACGCGCATCAAACTTCGTGAGCCTTGAAGGATGGCGTCGGTCCACTATCGGGTTTACCTTTCGCCGAAATCTCAAATCAAAATCCCCTTATGAGCACCTACGTTCCTCTCATCAGCTCCGGCACGGCCGGACCCCTTGGCGTCCTTCACCTGCCGCGCTTGTGGTTGAAAGTTTCGCTCGAGGCAGCTGGCAAACTCGCTTCGGGATATCCCGGCATCGGCCGCGGTTACGACTCGATGACGTGTTCGGCTCTTGGGCTGGACGAGAAGGCCGTGAAAGAATTTATCGCGGCGAGCCGCCCGACGTATCCGGAATTCGAAACGTGGGTCAAAGCGACGGCGACGTCACTCACACCTGAAGCCATCAAAAATCACAACGCCGCCGTGCTGGGTTACATTCACGACGATACCACGCGTGAAGAAATCCTTTGCGCCAACGGGATCTCGTCCAACGAACCGAAGGACGCCGTGAATTTGAACAATCTCGATGATTGGTACGGCTTTCACCAAGCCGTGCTGAAACCATAACTCTGTTCGAAAACCGGCATCAGAAGATGGTGCTGGCGTATTCGACCATGGTGATGATGCCGGTGCCCCCGATGGGAAGCAGGGCCGCTCGGAAAACGGGATTCTGGAGAAAGCCGCCGAAACAGCCGCCCTTGAGACCGGAGATCGTGGCAATGACTTTGCCGAGCGGTTCGGCGTCGGCGGGCTGGCCGCGGCCGGTGGCAGCGGCCACCTGAATGCGGGCGAGCGCGTTCTCCAGTTGGAAAAGAATGCTGCGCCGCAGGCGACTCGCGCGGGACGAGAGGATGAGCGTCTGCGCGACGAGGAAGGTGAGTGCGCCCAGCGTGCCGATGATGAGCGAAGGTGGGAAATCCCAGCGGTCGAAGATCGGATTGCGCGAGAGGATAAGGAGCAGGAGGACGTGGCACGGGTAGAGGGTGAGGTTGCCCATGCGGGACGTGTGCGTTTCGAGCTTTTGCAGCAAGGCGGCCCAGAGCGGAGGCGGCACGAGGCCAGGGCCGGTGCGCGCGATCTGCTCGAGCGGCGGCGTGAGCAGGGAACGCATGCTGCGCCACGTCGTGAGGAAGGAAAACACGAGTAGCGCGTAAAAGATAAAGAGCGTGCTCAGAATCAGGACGAGGTCGATCGTTCGGGTGAAGTCACCGCGGATCGGGCGATTGGGTGTTCCCAATAACCAGACAACTCCGGCGCCGACGATTAAGAGCGCAGCCGGCACGCCCAGCAGGATGCCAAGAGTGTTCCATTGCGGACGGTGGCAAAGCGCCTCCAGTCGGGCCTGCACGCTCTGAAGCAGGCGGGATGCTTGTTCGCTCGGGGGATGGCCGCGCAGACCATCGATCACCGTCTGGATACTGGCTTGGGCGGCGCTGCTGTCGCGCAACGTGAACCGGCCACCACGGATCAGATAAAAACATCCGAGGGCTACGGAAAGGTAGCGGATGAATTCGCTGGGCCAAACGCTCGCGCCGTTGAACCAGCCCCACGGTTCCTGGTCCGGCAACGAATCCGAAATGCCGGCGCTCCAGACGAGCGTGCCGCCGCCGATCGCCAGAAACAAACCCGGCACGGCGCGCGGGATCGCAAATCCCGCCGCTGCCAGCGCCGCCGTCAGAATTCCGCCGGCTGCGCCGAGTGAAATGAGCGTCACCAATATCGCGGGGGTCGGCTGAAGCGCCAGGACCAGACCGGTCGCACCCGTTGCCGCAAATCCCCCGGCAATCGTGAACAGGCGGCCGCCGGATTCCTCCTCGTGGTGGGATGGCAGACCGCGACGCGCGATCGGTGGTGCAATCAGGTAAGTGAACGCGAAGAGGCTGATCGTCGTCACCAATGCCATGGCGGCGAATTGGTAAAACGACACCGGCTCGGGCGGCACGAGATTGGGAGCGCTGGCCGGCAGGGGAAATCCGTCGATCTGCCGCACGGCCGGATCAAGAGCTGCAGGCGGCAGGTTGCGGCGCAGCGGGATTTCCCCGGTGGACGAAATCTCGAAAAGGTTCGGCTGCTGCACGAGTTGAAGGAACGGAGCGTTCGGACCGAGTTCCGGAATGGCGATGGCCGCTTCGTCGCTGCCAGCGGCGTCGGCGCGGCGGAGAATTTCCTCGAGTTTGAGCCAGCGCGGATGGAACTCGAGGGCGGCAAGCGTGCTGTAAAAAAGCCCGGTCTGGTATGTGTCGCGAAAGGGCGGGGTCGATTGCCTCCAGTCGGGATGCAACGTGCGGCCGTAGCTCGACGCCACCAACAGGTTGCGGGTGAACGGGTAATTCTCAGTCGTCAGCAGGCTGGCATCGATGTCGGTCGTGAAAAAATCGGCCTGAGGCAGGGCGGAACGCAGCGCCTGCAAAATCACGAGTTTGTCGTAAACGTCGCTGCCAACCACTCCGACCGCCACGATGCCCCGGCGGCGGCTGGACCTGTCGAATCGCCCCGCGGCGCGCAGGCCGGCATCGACCGCGCGGATTTTTTCGGCGAGGGCGGTGATGCGGTCGTATTGCGGAGTGCCGAGCGGACGCCAGCGAATGGCGTCACCGCCGAGTTTTAGCCAAAGAGAATCGTCACCGGATCCGCGGGCCTGGACTGCGCCGGTGCCGGATTCGCCCGCGGTGCTGGACGATCCGTCGATGCCCTGGAGGTAGCTGAATCGTGGGGTCTGAATGCCGATGCGGGCGGTTCCGGCGTGTTCGTGCAAGGCGCGCTGGAAGGCGGTCGGGAACGCGCGGCCGTAAAGCGTGTCGCTCTCGGACACGAGCAGAATGGCCTGGTGTGGATCGGCGAGATCGACGCCATGATTCCGCGTGAGCTCAGCGACGATGGCTCCGGCAAGTTGATCGTCGGGCACCGCGAGGCGAAAAATTTCCGCCGTGGGAAACAGAACGCGTGGCACCCACGGGCTCAGGCCCAGTGGAGCGGTCGCCGCTTGGATCGCACAAAGGCTGGCCGTCGTCGGCGTGTCGTGAAACGTCGCGAACGACCGGGCGGTGCCGGGCAGTAAATCGGCAAGCGCTGCCAGCTGCCGCGGGTCCGACAGCAGATCCGCCGAGCCAGCGAGCGGGGAAATTTCGCGCACCTGATGGCGCAGCGTCGCGGCATCGACCGAGGGCCAGGGGGTGAGGTAGGTCACGCGGGCGGCGTCCTGGGGGAATTTGAGCGCGAGCAGGCGAGCCAGGCCGTCGGAAGAAGTTGGACCGAGCACCTTCACCGATTCGAACGGATAGGGGTGACGTTCGTGCATGCGATCATTGGCCAGCTCGTTGCTTTGCAGGCGCTGCACGAGATCGGGCCAGAATCGCCAGTAATTGTGCAGGCGGAGCTGGGCGTCGGGGCTCGCGAGACATTGGATCGGGGTCCCGCGCAGGTGGTGGATCGATAAATCCTCGGCGACGTAAAACACACGCACCTGGTGGTATTTGCGCCGGATATCGCCGAGGCGGGCGCGGCGGATTTCGTTATCGGGATCGACCACCCGGATGGGCACGTAATCTTCGCACGGAATTTGAAACCACGCCTTCCAGATGCCGTCGGCCGTGCGCGCACTCACGAGAGCGAAACGCAGGAGATCCGTGCTCTCGGGTTGGTATTGCGCCTGTGTGAGTGCGGCGACCACGGCCTGCCGGATGCGAATGCGCTTCTCGATGGCCTCCGGTCGGTATCCCGGTGGCAGGGTGATAACCAACGCGAGGGTGCCCACCCCGGCGGATCCGGTCACCACGGGCGGTGGTGCGTTTTCGTCCGTTGCGGCGCGACCGATTTCCCGGCTGCGGTCGCTCACCTGGATCGGATCCTCCCAGACACGGGCAAACGCGGTGTTTCCCGGTGGCGTGAATTTTTCCGGATATTTGCCGGGCGGGCGCTGGGACTGAAGGCTGGCTCCCTGCGTCCAGATGCCCCAGGCGACAAGCAGGAGCACTCCGATATTCGGCAGCCAGGAGGGAGTCTCGGAATTGGGGTTCATCGCCTGCACCCGCGCCGGTCGCGCTCGGTTGGAAGCTAACTGCCTCGCTGGCACGGTGCCGAGCGAAAAGCAGAGTGTCTCACCGCGCAGCCGCCGCTTTCCGCGGGGCCAGAATTGCCTCGTTCTCGCGCAGCGCGGTGAGCTGATACGCGGAGAGCAATTGCGATTGATTGAGCAGGGAATCGCACGCCTGCTCGGTGCTTTGCCAGAACCAGTCGGCGAGCGGGCCGGGCAGCGTGACGTCGCCAACGAATACTGTGTTGTTTGTGATGACGGCACCGGCTGGAAGCACGGCGATGCCAGCCTCCGTGCGCACAACCAGCTCCTGATCAAAAACGAGCAGTTTTTCGAAAATCGTGACGCCTGACGGGCGGAGGTGCACGGCGATGGCGGTGCGGGTGGCGTCGAGCACGCCCGGAGTTCCAACGGGTTTGAGCTGGCGGGTCAGCACACTGTTGATCGCGTTGTCGGAAACCACGATTTCGCCGCCGGCTGCATCGGACCCGTTTCCATAAATTGCGGCCGCGAGTCCGGCGGTGTCTGCGTCGTCGTCCGCAGTCGATGGGAACGGGTCCGGCGGGCTGGCGAGAAAAATGGCGAGCGTGCCGGCACCGCCAATCGCGGCGAGCATGATGATGCCGCCGAAAAGTCGCCCTGCCCCCCGTCCACGGACCAGCATCCACAGCCCGATAATCGCAAAAACCAGGGCCGCTCCGAACGGGATCGCGAGAGCAGGGATCAACCGGCGTGCCGGCAGCGCCACGGCCGACAGCTCAAGGCGGAGATTGCCGAGGCTCGCTTGCTGGTCGGCCGCGAGCTTTTGCGCGGCTTCGTATTCCGCGTAAGCCGCCCGGTCCATCCACCGCCCATCCGCGTACGTTTCGCCCGCCAGGAGTTTTTCGAAATGGGCACGAAACGGCTGCGCCCAGCCGTCCACTTCCGCGGCCTGTTTGCTGGCGATGGCACGGACGCGTTCCGCCCGGAAAAGCAGGCTCGCAAGATCGTCCAACGAATATCCGGCAGCGGGGTCGTACGTCGTGGCGGCGAGATCATCGACGGCCGAACGGGAGCTTTCGCGCTCAGCGGCGGCGGCTTCGGCTGCTTTTTGCTTCGCGTCGAGATCGCGGAATCTCTGGCTCTCCTCGGCGAGAAATTTCGCCTGCGCCGGAATCTTGGTGGCGGCGGCCGTGTAGCGGGCGGCGAGCGCCTCGAGATTGACCTGCCCGGAGTCGAGCTCTTCTTCGGTGTACCAAGGAACCTCTCCGGCGATCAGGGTCAGCTGGAACACGCTGCGCCGCCCGTCGGGGCGGATGGCCGTCACGAGCCGCGCACTGCGTTCGATTCGGTCAGCGCGGACCATTTCGGTCGAGTTGCCGATGCGGACAAAGATCAGGGGCTTCTGGCGGGGGGGCGGTTGGTTTTCGGCGGCCTCGCGCGCGGCGGCCTCCTCGACGGCGCGGTGATACGGAATGAGATAGGCCTGGATCACGCGGGCGCGCTCCGGCTGGCTCTCGATGTAGGGTTCCAGACGCTCGATTTCCTGCCGCGCTTCCTGTGCGGAGATGTCGGCTGCAACCGGAACGGGTCGGGCGAGCAGTACGTCGAGACGGTTTCCGTCACCTTGAGCCGACAGGGTGCCGGTCGCTGTTACCACCTGGATAACGGCGATGATCCACCATCGGCTGAAAGAAATTCTGTCCACGGAGCGACGAATCAAAGCGCGCCCGGATGGACGCGGTGCGAGGAAATCCCACGCCGTCCAGGGAAGCAAGACCGATGCCCGAAATTCGGTCCGGACTACGTTCCGTGCACCCGGCGCCGGAAGAACGAGAAGACGAGCAGTGCGCCGGCGAGCACCGGAGCCCACAGTGCGGGTTCCGGCACGGCGGCAATTCCGCCCTTGATGCGAAATCCTCCGCCGCCGACGTTGGACCAAGACGATCCGCCGTTGCCGCTGCTGGCAATCACTGCAGGCATGGACCAGGGATTTCCCGCCGGAGTGGTGAACCCGGCAGTTGCGTCCACCTGCACGACGCTCCAGTCTCCCGCTCCGGTCGGAGTGAGAGCAAAAACGTAGCTCGTAAACGGAGTTAACGTGACGGCGGATACCGGCGTGAACGTGACGTCGGAAAATGCTCCGGTGATCGTGCCGATGGAGAAGGAAGTGAGCGCCGCGCCCGTTGGGAAGTTGCTGCCGTCCGCCGCGAAGAGTTCCGCTCGAAGCGTACCGGGACCGGACTGGCTCATGTTGAGAAACACCGTACTGAGTTCGTAAGATCCGCCGTCCGTGGTAAAAGGCAGACCGACCCAGGACGAAGCGATGACGGATGATTCGCCGGAATACTCTGCTCCCAGCGTGCTCACCTGAAGCTGCCCATGCACGGAAGGCAGGATCAGGATAAGCAATGCAGCGCAGATCGCGGCGTTACGCGGCACGAGCGGGAAACGATGGGATGGGCCGGAAGGAGAAATCGCGATCATGGGATGCGTAGTTGCGGCTATGCGACGAATGGCAGCACGCGTCGCGGTTGGATTAACGCTCGCTGTAGTGACCGAAATATCCGGTGTCAAGATCCGGAACCTTCGCCTGCCAGCTGCCGCCGTGTCGCCCCGATCGTCTCGACACCGCCGCAGCAGGCCGCTAGCGTGCCCGTCGTTCGCATCCGGAGGCATCTTTTGACCACGCTCGACCGAATCCCCGTCCTCCGTGTCGTGCTGGCGTCTCTGCTCGTGGTGGTCTTTCCAGCGGGTGCCGCGGAGTTCACCCCCACAGCCGCCGGATGGTCCCGGTATGAAAGCAACGCATCGAATTCGGACGTGGCGACCCAGCGGGTTCCCGACGTTTTTCTCGGCGGACGGCTGGAGGCGGGAACAACCGGGGTGATTGGACGCGATTGGCGCTGGCGGGCCGGACTGTCGACCGACGGCGAAGTGGCGCTCCGCTATCCAGGCCTGAGTCAGATCGAGGGCGGCGCTCGGGTCGGTGCGGAATATAAATTCGGCCTTGGCTGGCAGGCACCCCGTCTGGAAGTAAACGTTTATTCCGGCGTGCGTGCCGCCGGTCAGGCCGGTGCGTCGGGCCTGCAGCTCGCACCTTCGGCGGCGTTGACCTGGCAATTCGCGGAGCGCTGGGGTGTGCGCGGTCGTTATGTTCCAGACTGGTTTTTCGCCGAAGATGCACTTTTTCAAGTGGCTGCGCACCGGCTCGAGACGTCGCTCTGGTTCGACGTGTTTCCCGCGACCCGGCTGCAACTCACCGGAAGTTATCGTCATGGCGACATCGTTTCCTACGCGGTGCCGCCGCGGCCGGATCTGGTTGCGCTTTCCGAAGTTCAGCGCACCACCGACGTTTTTGGTGCGGATCGCATCGCCTACCGGCTCGTGGCGGATACGTTCAGCGTCGAGCTTGCCGCGGACCAGGGCCTGACCGACGTCCTTTCGCTGCGCGCTGCGTACCGGTGGGAAATCACCCGCAAATCTTCAATCACCTATGGCAACCACATCCTCGAACTCGCGTTGCGCGCTGCTTTTTGACACCCGGCTCCGGGCTGTCGCCGCCATTCTCGCGGCCGGGCTGCTTGGTGGTGCTGGCGCGGCCGAGGTGCGCTTGGATGTCCGCGACGAAAAGGGCGTCCCGGTCGCAGATGCCATCGTCTGGGCGGAAATTCCCGGTAGCAAACGCCCGGCCCCACGCGACGTCGAAGTCGTGCAAAAACAACGTCTTTTTCTGCCGCCCGTGACGGTGATTCCCGTGGGCAGCACGGTCCGATTCCCGAATCGCGACGACGTCCAGCACCACGTGTATTCCTTCAGCAAAGCCAAAAAATTCGATCTCCCGCTCTACATCGGCGAATCGCCGGGCGAGATCGTCTTCGACCGGCCGGGGATCGTGACGCTTGGCTGCAACATTCACGATTGGATGGCAGCCCACATCGTTGTCGTGGATACGCCGTTCGTCGCGACGAGTAATGACTCCGGTGCTGCCGTGCTGCGGAGCCTTGCCGGGAGTCAGGCGATCGTGCGGGTGTGGCATCCGCGGCTGCGGGGTGAACCGATCGAATGGGTTGCGGATCTTGTCCGTGGTCCCGTCGAGCGGACGGTCACGCTGAAATTGCGTCCGGATTTTCGCCGTACGCCACCGGATTCCGAGGGAGGGACCTACCGCTGAAGCTGCAATTTTCCAGCCTGCGCACGCGCCTACTGGCCGTGATCCTCCTCCTGCTGGCAGGCACCCAGGCGGTGACGTATTTCCTCGTCTCACGCGTCGCAGAACGCGCGGCGCGAGAGCGTATCTCGGAGGACTTGCACGACGCGGCCGGCACCTTCGAAATCCTGCTGAAAACGGAGGCCGAAAACTTCAGCCGGTTCGTCGAGCTGCTCACGAGCGACTACGCGTTTGCGTCCACGTTTGCCCAGCTCGAGGAGGCGGACACGGCGGTCGCCCGCGCCACGCTGCGCTCGGCGCTGCAGAATTTCCGTGACCGCATCGGGCGCCCCGCCTTTCTCCGTCTCGTTTCGCTGGACCGTGAATTGCTCGCGGACACGGAAGCCAGCGATGTCGCAGCGGTTCCGGCGATGAATCCCGCCATCTTCGACGCTGCCGAGGAATCGCCGGGGCTCGAGGCGGCGGCGATCGAGATCGTTGGCGACCGGATGGGCCTGCTTGTGGTGCATCCGCTGCTCGCGCCAGATCCGGCCGCGTGGGTCGTGGTCGGCTTCCCGCTCGACGACCGGCTGGCGGCGGAATTTCGCCGGTTGAGCGGATTCGAGGTTTCGTTTCTCGGTGGTGGCCGCGTGATGGCGTCAACGTTCGATTCCGAGCGACAGCGGGATCTGGCCGCCGCGTTGCCGACTCTGCCGGACGGCGAATTTGTGAAGATGGTCCTGGTCGGCGAAACTTTTCTCGGCCGGACGATTCCAATGCCCGGCGACGCGCGCGGGGAAGCGACGATCCTTGTTCTACGGTCGCTCGATCGGGAGCTCGCGCCGTTCCACCAGCTCGAGCGGATCATTCTCGGCATCACGGTCGTCGCCCTGCTCCTCGCTGCCGTCGTGGGATTTTTTGTCGCCCGCTCGCTCGCGCGTCCCGCCGTTCGGCTGGTCGAAGGAGTTCAGAAAATTGAACGCGGTGATTTCCGGACGCGCGTTCCGGTCGAGACCCGCGACGAGCTTGGCCGGCTCGCGGGTGCTTTCAATCAAATGGCGGCCGGACTGCAGGAGCGCGACAAGGTGCGCGACATCCTGGGAAAAGTCGTCTCGCCGGAAGTTGCCCGGGAATTGATGACGTCGGCCACCGAACTCGGCGGCGAACTGCACAACGCGAGCATCTTGTTCACCGACCTCCGCGGCTTCACGCCATTCAGCGAATCCCAAAATCCCCAGGATCTTGTGACGCAACTAAACGCCTATTTCACCGAGATCACCGAGGCGATCGAGTCCTGCGGTGGTGTGGTCGACAAATACATCGGCGACGCCGTGATGGCGGTCTTCGGAGCACCGGTGAAAGTCACGGACCACGCCGACCGCGCCCTCGATGCGGCCCGTGCGATCCTCGCAGCGGAAGTGGGCCTCAACCTCGGCCGGGCCGCTGCGGGTCTGCCGCCCTTTCAGACGGGAATCGGCATCAGCACCGGCGTGATCGTCGCCGGTAACATCGGCTCCGCAACCCGCCACAACTACACCGTCATCGGCAACGAAGTGAACCTCGCTTCACGCCTCGAAAGCCTCACGAAAACCCTGGAATTCCACACCCGCATCATCTGCAGCGACGCGACCCGCGCCGCCCTTCAACGCCCGCATTCTCTCCGCGACCTCGGCGAAACCAGCGTCCGCGGCAAAGCCGGCACGATTCGCATCTGGGCAGTCGAATGACCCGCTCCCCAACTCAGATCCGCCCCAGAGTGATCCGCGAATTTCCCACAATGTGGCGGCCGGGCGACAAATTGCTCGCAATGAATACAGCACGTCCCACGAGAATCGAAGAGCAAGGTTGGGATCTCGTATCGGCGCAAATTCCGGATGCGACGCTCGACGCATTGGGTCGCTCGATTTTCCGAAAATCCGCGGCCGGCAAGCGCTGTTTGCTCGATCATCCTGTCGTCGCCAATACGGCTAGGATTTTGTTGCGTCAGCTCGCGGAAGACGCACAGATTCCGGAGGCGACCATCGCGATTCAGGCCATCGCCTTTGACAAAACCGCCGGGACAAATTGGAAAGTCGCCTGGCATCAGGATTTGATGTTTCCGTTTGCTGAACAGGTCACGAGTCTCAGCTTCGAACTGCCAAGCGTCAAAGAGGGGGTGAACTATGCGCGCCCACCTCGCGAGGTGCTTGAATGCTTGCTCGCCGCGCGCCTCCATCTCGATCATTGCGGAGCTTCCAACGGCCCACTTCGCGTGTCGCCCGGAACCCATCGTCTCGGAATCATTCCGGGGACGGAAGCGGCGAACCGCGTGGCCGGGTATGGCCAGATCGATTGCCTCGCGCGCAAAGGCGATGTGCTGCTCATGCGCCCGCTGACGCTGCATGCTTCTTCAAAAGCGGTCGAACCCGGACATCGTCGAGTCCTCCATTCGTTTTTTATTCCGGACCAACTCTTGCCGAGCCGTGGCATCGCGCAATTGGGATCGCCTGAAAATTTTTGCGTCGGAGGGGTGTGGAAAGTGGTAGGCAGAGGGGTCATTTTTTTAAATTTTTCATGACATCCCGGGCACTATTGATTTTTGCGATTGGGCTGGTAATCGGGTGTGCCGGGCCGCGGGAAACGCCTGATGCGGCAGCGCCGGCGGGACCCGTTTTGTCGGGTACGATTACGTACGCCGAAGGCATCACGCTGCCAAAGAGTGCGCGGATTCACCTCACGGTATTCGCCGAACCCAGGGGAAACGAAACGTCGGTTCCGGTGGCGCAGACGCGCTTCGCGCCGTCCACGGGAGTGCCGATTGCATTTGAACTGCCGGTGATGGCCACCCTTGACCCGACTCGCGAATACCTCCTGCTCGTCCAGATCATTTCGAGCGACATCCTCTGGTTTTCGAACGTCCAGTCGCCGACGCGCGTGCTCACGCTCGGAGCCCCGGTGCAGGATCTTGACATCGTTCTCAGCAACGAGCTGCGTTGAGCGGACGGCTTACGGTGTGACTGCGTTGCCAGTCGCCATGCCGGGAAAAATCAGCGTATTGATCGAAACGTCGAAGGGTCGTTGATCGGGGAAAACCGTCGGGGTGCTGCGCGGAACCTGACCGGTTTGGAAGAGCGGCAGGGTCGGAAAACCGGAGCGATTTTTGCGGTAAAATTTCTTTTCCTGCTCGATGGCCAGCACGCAGCTGAAGTGGCCGCCGGGACGCTCGCCAACAAGCACTTCGATTTCGTAGCTCGTGCCCGCCTCAATGTTGATCCAATCGCCCGAGACGAGGTAAGCGCGATCATTCAGGCGGTATCGGGGCGTGTCGGCCGGGCGACCATCGCGGGTGATGTTTTCGGACGTGACGAGTGAGCCATTGAGCACGATCCGGTTGTTAAATCTGACGACCAATATGTCGTCGGCGAATCCGACGAACCGGAAGCGACCGGTCACCGTGGGAACGACCCGACCGCGGTAGTGCGCGAGCCAGAAGCGCGGTTCGACGTCCTTCATGCCAAACGCGCGCGGGCCTTCGTCCGCGTCGATCCGCGGGATCATGAACGCATTCGAATAGAGCGGTTTACTCGAGCGATAGAACGGAGTCAGCGTGCTGGTCGCCCAGCCGCGCCGGAGAAACTCGGTGACCGTGCTTAAATACTGCGCGTTGGCTGGACCAAAGGCAGCGTTGCCGATCACGCTGGGTCGGCCATTGCGGTCCTGTTTCAAATCGTAGAAATACCCGACGAGGGCGGAATTCACCGGTGTGGCGGAGCCAAAAAATCCGCCGGGACCGCCCGCGCCGGTGCCGCTAGGTCCGGCAAAGGCTTCCGCGGCGTTCGTCAGAAACGAATTCGGATCGATCGGGACCATCTGGTCGAGCTGGATCTTCGGCGTGTCCGGCAGCGTGATCGGTGACGGATTGAGGCTCTGCAGTTTGTTGTTGAGCGACGGTTTGGGGCGGAGCGCGTCGACCGGTTTCATTTCGACCCGCTGTTTGCGCGGGTCGGGCGGCAGCTCGATCTGTTTGTGCACGACAAATTCGGCCGGTGGTCGGGTGAGATACCGGGCGACGATCCAGATGCCCGCCACGAGTCCGCCCGCGAGGTGAATGCCGATGCTCACCAGAACGACGGCAATGATGATGTCGCGTTTGGTGAATCGCTTCTTCGGAGGGACGACTTCGGATTGGGCGGTCATGGCAGGAATCTCAGAGCGTTTCGCCCTCTTCGGTGGCGGCGGCAAACGTCACGCCTTGGATGCCGGCTTTGGCGCAAACGTTGAGCACGTCGACGATGCGCTGGTGCTGCGACTGGTCTTCGGGGTCGAGGGTGACCAGCGCCTGGGCTCGCCCGGCGTCGGCGGCTTCCTTGTAGCGGCGCAGTGTCTGGAGCAGGCCGGGCAGATCCCGGCTTGTCGCGCTGTCGACAGCCATTTCATTCAGCTCCACGTTGCCGTCGGCACGAATGACGATGCGCTGCTCGTCCGGCAGCTCGAACGTCTCCTGCGTCGCGGCCGTGCCGGGCAGATCCATCGAGATATCACTCTCCTGTTTGACGGGTCTGGCGGTGACCATGAAGAAGACGAGGAGGAGGAAAACCATGTCGATCATGGGGCCCATCTGCATCTCGATGGTGGCGGTGTCTTTGCGGCGCAGTTGCACGGGGCGGGTCGGGGGTTGAGGGAAACGGAGGCGGGAGGTTAGCGTTGGTAGCTGCCGAAGATGACGTTGACGGCTCCGGCGTCGGCGGCCAGGCGCATGAGTTCTTTGATCTGGCGGCCGGGGGTTTGCTGGTCGGCGCGGACGTAGAGGCGCAGGGGCGGGTTGACGGCGAAGCGTTTTTTGAGGTAGTCGGCGAGTTCGGCGCGGGTGACCTGGCGCTGGCCGATGAAGTAGGTTCCGGAGCCGTCGATGCTGATGATGTCGCGGTTGCTGAGGTCGCTGGGGATGACGCCGTTGGAGGCC
>JBGTDR010000016.1:0-11123 GCA_041748215.1 Chthoniobacterales bacterium | reverse complement strand
ACTCCACCGCTTGTGCGGGCCCCCGTCAATTTCTTTGAGTTTTAATCTTGCGACCGTACTTCCCAGGCGGCACGTTTAACGCGTTAGCTCCGGCACGGAAGGGGTCGAATCCTCCCACACCAAACGTGCACCGTTTACTGCTAGGACTACCGGGGTATCTAATCCCGTTCGCTACCCTAGCCTTCGTGCCTCAGCGTCAGGAACTGCCCAGAGAATCGCCTTCGCCACTGGTCTTCCTCACGATATCTACGCATTTCACTGCTACACCGTGAATTCCATTCTCCTCTACAGTCCTCGAGCGCCGCAGTATCGAATGCAGTTTCGGAGTTGAGCCCCGAGATTTCACATTCGACTTGCGACACCGCCTACGCACCCTTTACGCCCAATGAATCCGAACAACGCTTGAGGCCTCTGTATTACCGCGGCTGCTGGCACAGAGTTAGCCGCCTCTTCCTCTTGCGATACTATCACTTTCTTGTTCTCGCATGACAGGAGTTTACAATCAAAAGACCTTCATCCTCCACGCGGCGTCGCTCCGTCAGGGTTTCCCCCATTGCGAAAAATTCTCGACTGCTGCCACCCGTAGGTGTCTGGACCGTATCTCAGTTCCAGTGTGGCTGGTCGTCCTCTCAGACCAGCTACCCGTCAAAGCCTTGGTGAGCCGTTACCTCACCAACAAGCTGATAGGCCGCGAGCCCATCCGGAAGCGCATTGCTGCTTTGGCGTTGAGAGGATGTCCTCTCTAGCCACATGCGGTATTAATTCGCCTTTCGGCGAGCTATCCCCCACTTCCGGGCAGGTTGCTCACGTGTTACGCACCCGTTCGCCACTAAATTCACAAAGTATTGCTACCCGTGAACTCCGTTCGACTTGCATGTCTTATCCACGCCGCCAGCGTTCGTTCTGAGCCAGAATCAAACTCTCCGTAAAGAATTTGCTCCCGATTGCTCGGGAAAATTCCGACTATCCATTTTTCCAGCCCGTTGTGAGAACGGGCCGGGAATGTGTCGTCAAATAATTGATTAATTCAAAATCGACAGAAGAACGCACAATTCAGTTATCACTGAAGTTCTTCTTACTTTAAAGTTACGTTCTGAATTTTCATGACCAGCTGGTCATTAAAAAGTCAGATTCAGATTTTCAAAAATCTTTCTTCATGTGCGGAGTCCTTGCGCTCGTCCTCGTCTCGTAGGGTCTGTCGACCAGATTGAGATTCAAGGAACGAGGCGGTGCATCCGCCTGAGAGAACTTCGCCTCACGCTGCCGGAAGACCGGTCCCGCGTGGGAAGGAGATAGATATCATGGCGGCAAAAACGGTCAACAGTTTTTGCGCTTTTTTTTGAAAGAATTTGTCGGTCCGCCGAATCCAATCGCGCCCGATCGTCCGCAAACCCTGATTCCGTGGGCCTCTGCGGGCGATCGACACCTGGATTTTTTGTTTTAAAAAATATGGCTCAACCCGATTTGAAAACGGATCGAGGATGCCTTAAGTCGCCGAAACGGGGGAAAATCCACCTTTTCGCCCCTCATTGGACCGCCAGGAACCTTCATCTCCGTCAAATACTTGAATGCGTTCTGGATCGAGGATCCAAATGGGTTGCGGGGACGGTCTCTCGATCCGAGGCGAATCAACTGGGATGTCCCAATAGGCCGATGGGCGAGCAATTTTCGGACGGTCTGACGTAGAAGAGTCTCGACGACGTCCGTGTGCGCGGCAGTGACGTCGCAGGCCGCACCGCTTGCACATTTGATCGCGAAGTCCCGTTTCGGTTGACCGCTGAGAACGAGGTGGATGGTCGAGATAAACGCCCCACTAGAACTCGACCGAAGGTTTTTTGGCGGGATGGATTTCGCTAGCGGATCAGCTCTTCCAACGAAGCATCGGGCGAGGCACCGAAATCGATGGCCTTGCGGTAATGCTGGCGCGCTGGATCTTTCGACGGGGGCTGCGCGGTGGCGTAAATCAATGCGAGGTTCAGGTGAGCCTGGGCGTAATCGGGTTTCAGATCGATGGCGCGTTGGAGCTCCGTGATGGCGCGCCCACGATCACCGTCATCGCGATTCAGAATCAGGCCAAGAAAGTAGTGCGCCTGGTAGTTGGTTGGCTCAGCCGCAGCGGCCGCTTCCAGCAGCTGCTGCGCGGAATCGAGTCTTCCAGAACGGTAGTTGGCGATTCCAAGATGCGTTTGGATCACCGCATTCTCCGTGTCGTTTTCCAAAGCCTTGGCCAGGGTGGCGATGGCGGCGTCGTATTGCCCGAGCCGGAGCTGCGAGATCCCAAGATTGACGGTGATCAGCTGATTCGTGGGTGCCTTGGCCGCCAGGGATTCGTAGATGGCGAGCGCTTCGGGAAATTTCTCTTCCCGGAAAAGTCGATTCGCCTCCTCGGCTTGGGCGAGCAGATCGGGAGGCAGGTCCGAGTTCGGTCCGCTCTCCTCCGAAGGGTTCTCTTCAAGGACGATCGCGAAATTCGAGCCAGAAGTGCTACCGCTCTCAAAGGTCCTTTTTGGCGCATCCAGCACTTCCTGTTCGGCTGCGCTCAACGCCACTGAGTCGCCCGTGAGATTTTCGATACCTGCGAGGAGTTGCTCTGACCGCACGCCGAGCTTCTGCATTTCCTCCTCCACCAATTTGCGGGCTTGCTGACGTTTGGATTCATCCGCGAGCTGTCGTTCGACAATCGTTCGCAGCAATGCATTCTCTTCCGCCATTGCGCCCATGGTGGATGCTGTGGCCCGTGACGTTTCATCGAGTTGTTTCTCGAGGTCGGCAATGCGAACCCGGCCCTCCGAAAGCGACGCGGTTACCGACGCGAGTTTTTCATTCACGGTGGCAAGGTCAGCGCGGAGTCCGTCTGCAATGGCCTCCCGCTCCGGATCCAACGCCGCAAGCTGCGTGATTTTGGATTCGGCGGCGGCAAGTTTGTCGGCGAGTTCCCGATTTTCCTCAGTGAGTTTTTCCGCTGTTGCAGCGTCCGTTCGGGCGAGTTCCAGCTTTTCGGTAAGTTCCTGGTTTTGGGCCGCAAGCTGCGCAGTCTCCTGATCGCGTCCGGTTGTGAGTTTTTCGTGCAATGCCAGCCGCTCACCTTCGAGGTTTTTTCGGATTTCGTCGGACGCGGTGATGTACCCCGCCGCTCGTTCGAGTTTGGCAAAAAGCTCTCCGTTGTATTCCTCGACCACTTCGAGGTCGGCGCGCGCAGCTTCGAGCTCCGCCTCGACAGCCGCTACCTCCTGTGCGCTGGCGTTCTGTTCCTCGGTGAGGGAACGGTTCACGGCTTTGGTGTCTTCGAGAGTTTGCCGTAGTTGGGCCATCTGCGATTTTTGTTCGACGACGAGCACTTTCGTCCGATCCAGTTCCCGCAGGGCGTTTTGCTCACGTGCAAGAGATCCAAGCAATTCCTCGTCAAGCTGACGGACACGCTCCGTCTGTTTTTTCAATTCCGAGCGAAGAGCGTTGATCTCTTCCTGAAATGCCAGGGCTGCCCCGCGACCAACGCTCGGGGCGACCGGCGACTGTTCGATTGTAGGCGACGCCGGTCGGGGTCTCTCACGCTGAGTCGACGTTTCCCCACCGGGGACGGGAATACGGTAAGTTCCGAGACTATTGACCAGAGGAGCGGCTGGACGCGGGCGGGGTTCAGGTCGCACCGCTGGCTGGGAAATTTCGGGAGCCCGGGCCGGGGCAGGGGGAAGGGACAGGTCCGATGCGAGATCATCACGTACGGGCAACGGCCCCTCCAACTCGGAATCCGCCACACCTTCAACCGCCGCCGGTAAATCGGGGGACGACTGGAGCAGTGACTCGACGCGGCCAACCGCTTCGCGACTTTTTCCCAGTCGGAAATCGATCACCACAGCCTGGTAATCCGGTTCTTCCTTCTGAAGTTGCTCGAGCACGCTGACGCAAAAGCGATACTTTGCGAGGGCATCATCGAGCCGGCTATCACCCTCGAATCGTTCGCCAGCAGAGAACGCCTGGTAGGCCTGCAAGAACCGGGCAGCCGGATCCTCCACCGCCGAAAGTGACCCCAAAAGGAGGGCACTCAGCAGGATAAGCAACAGGGGGGAAACGCGCCGCTCTCGCATAGTGGAACCGCGAAGACTATCAGAAGGAAAACAGAGAAATCAACCCGCATCCCGGAAAACCTACCCGGACGCCGGATCGCGTGGTGATCAACCCGCCGCCTCCGAAAACGCCACGACCGGCTGAAAATGCTTTACCGGTGGCGGGACTCGAACCCGCACTCTCGTAACGAGAAAGGGATTTTAAGTCCCTTGCGTCTGCCATTTCGCCACACCGGCATGAACCCAAAATCATGCCCCGGTCCGATCCCGTTGTCGAAAGCGTTCTGCCAATACCTGAGCAATCAGTCCGCCTCGGTCGCGAGATCCGGGATTCGGTTGAACGCAATGCGCATTGGTGCGGCCTGCCGGGCTTCCAGCGCTCCGCCGAACATCACCGTGCTGCGGCCGTAGCGGGCGTTGATCCGATCAATGGCAACGTCGAGCGACGGTCGGGGACGGGGCTGAAAAAGGTCGGGGGTCACCTCGCTGACCGGCGCGAGATGATGGAGCGAAACACCGACCATCAGGGGGGCGGCATGTTCACCGGGGCGCTCGGCCCAGAGGGCGTCAAGATGATGCAGCAGCTCGAGCGTGTCGCTCGTGGGAGGAAATCGGCGGCTGCCGGTCCAGGTGCCTTCGTTTCGGGAAAATCGGATTGTGAGGTGCATCCGCGCGCTGGCGCGTTCGATGCCACGCAAGCGCATGGCCGCTTTTTGCAACAGACGGTGCAGCACGGCGTGGGCGTCGGGGTCGTTGCGGAATTCCGGTGCCAGCACGTGGGAGTGACCGACGGAGCGGTTTTTGTTGTGAATGCGCCAGCCGGACTCGCCTCGCAAATTCGCGTGCAGCCGGGCACCCTCGACACCGCCCCACGCACGCCGGAGCGCGGCTTCGTCGGCCCGGCAAAGCGCTTCGACCGTTCGAATGCCGTGAAGTTTCAGCCGTTGCTCCATTTTCGGACCAATGCCGCAGAAGTCGCGCAGCTCCAGCCGGTGCAGGCAATGGGGCAGATCCTTCCCCTCGATCACAACCAGCCCATCGGGCTTCTGCATATCGGTCGCCGTTTTTGCCAGGAAAGGATTTGGCGCTATACCGATTGAGCTGCGGAGCTGATCACCAATCCGCGCTCGAATTTCCCGTTTGATTCGGTGGGCGAGATCGATCGCGCGGTCGCGATCACAGAGTTTGCCCGTGAGCTCGCCCCACATTTCGTCGATCGAGCAAACCTGTTCGACGTGAATGCACGACTCGACGATCTCAACCAGGCGGTGATGAAGCTTCACGTACTCCGGCGGCCGCGCGGGCACGAGCACAAGATCGGGGCAGAGCCGCTTCGCATCGCTCACGCGCACGCCGGTTTTCACGCCAAATTGTTTCGCCTCGTAGCTCGCTGCGATGCAGCACGTCGAATCCGCTTCGACGGGAATCACCGCGATGGGGCGGCCCCGCAACGCGGGCACGAGCTGCTGCTCGACGGACGCGAAGTACGAATTGAAATCGATGAAAAGAGCGTGGAGTGCCATGACCGAACAGAATTCGTTCGCCGCGCGCGATCAGGACGTCACCTGCCGAATGACTGCGCGCACCACGCCTTGCACGGACAGTTCGCCGACAGGCAGGAGGTCGGGATATCTTGGATTCTCCGCGCGCAGAAAAAACTGTCCCCCGTCGTTCACGAGGCGTTTGAGCGTTGTCTCTCCATCGATCAGGGCAGCGACGATTTCTCCCGCCTGGGGTTCTCGGGTCTCGAGAATGACAATATCACCCTCGACGATGTGGGCACCTTCCATCGAGTCCCCCCGCACGCGCAGGGCGAATGTCTCGGCGGAGCGTCGGATTTTGAGAGAATCGAGATCAACGCGCAGAGATCCGAGAGTTTCCTGTTCCGACGCGACCGCAAATCCTGCGGGAATGGTGCCAAAAATCGGGATTTCCGAGAAGACGCCCTCCGTCCGCGCCATTGGCAGCATTGGCAGCGCCATCGAACGGGCCCGGCCGCGAGCGCGTCGCAGAAATCCCTTTTTCTCGATTGCCGCAAGGTGGCCGGCCGCGGCATTCACGCTCGCAAATCCAAACGCCTGTTGAACTTCCCGCATTGTGGGTGGGACCCCACGTTCCGACCGGTATTGCTCCACGAAGGCCAGCACCTGCTTCTGTCGTGCCGTAAGCGATGTAGTGAACATTTGTCCAGTATAGGAATTGGCCTATGGACATTCAACTCCTCACTCACAAAAAACGACCGTCAGCCGGATGGGGAATGTCGATGTCGATGGATGGCCGGGCTTGCGTCGGATTGGGTGGGCGCGGATTCTGCAGCCATGGAATCCACGGCCCGTCAGATCGTCGAGCGTCTCGTCGAAGCAGGGCACGAAGCGGTCTTTGCCGGTGGTTGCGTGCGGGATCGTCTGCGGGGCGTCACGCCGCACGATTTCGACATCGCGACGAGCGCGCGGCCGGACGAGGTGATGGCGTTGTTCCGCCGGACGGTACCCGTGGGCGTTCAATTCGGTGTGATCCTCGTGCTCGAGGACGGGTGCGAATTCGAGGTGGCGACGTTCCGGGCCGACGGCGCCTACCTCGACGGACGGCGGCCCGAGGGTGTGACGTTCACCACAGCGGAAGGCGACGCCCGACGGCGGGATTTCACCATCAACGGACTTTTTTACGATCCCCTTGGGGAGACCGTTCTCGATTACGTGAATGGCCGGGAAGATCTCGCCGCCGGAATCGTTCGTGCCATCGGCGACCCCGCTGCGCGATTCACCGAAGACAAATTACGCGTGCTGCGAGCGGTGCGGTTTGCGACGACGCTTGGGTTTGAGATCGATCCCGGTACCGAATCGGCGGTCCGGGCCTTTGCGCCGCAGATTCATGCGGTCAGCGCGGAACGCATCCGCGACGAAATCGCGAAAATTTTTCTCCATCCGAACCGAGTGCGTGGTCTCGATTTGCTGCACGACAGCGGACTGCTCCGCGAGATTTTGCCCGAGATCGACGCGCTGCGAGGTTGCGAACAGCCGCCGGAATTTCATCCGGAAGGCGACGTTTATATTCACACGCGCATCATGCTGGGCATGCTTGGAGCCGAAGTGTCGCTGCCGCTCGTGCTGGGCGTGCTTTTTCACGACATCGGCAAACCGCCCACGTTTCTGCGCGATGAAACCGGGCGCATCCGATTTAACGGCCACGAACACGTGAGCGCGGAGATGACGCGCCGCATCATGGAGCGGCTGCGGTTTTCCAATCAGGAAATCGACGCCACCGAGATCATCGTGCGAAATCACATGGCGTTCAAAGACGTGCAGAACATGCGCGTCGCGAAATTGAAACGTTTCCTGGCGCGGGACACCTTTGCAGATGAGCTCGAGCTGCACCGCGTGGATTGTTCCTCCAGCCACGGACTGCTCGATAACTACACGTTTCTTCAGGCGAAGGAGCTGGAATTCGCGAACGAGCCGCTGATTCCACCGCCCCTGCTCACTGGCCACGACCTGATTGCGCTGGGATGGAAACCCGGACCAGCGTTCAAGGACGTCCTCGAAGCCGTCCAAACTGCCCAGCTCGAGGGCGCACTGACCTCGCCCGACGACGCCCTCGCGTGGGTGCGGGACCATTTCCCGGCTACGCAACAACCCGGGGCCCCACAGCCGGGAAGCTGACGAGGGCGGCACCCAAGACCACATCGTCAGCCGGTCGCTGACCGCGGACGCGGGCAAAAAATTTTGCCGCTAAGCGACTCTTCGTCAGCTGACTACGCCGATCGGCGCTCGCTGTCGGAATCTTCGCACCAATAAAACATCGTGTTGATCACCCAATACTGTCAGGTTCTTGCATCAGCAAAATAAGCCGCTGGACGCATGGACGTTTTTTCACCTCTGCCGACGATTTCTCGAGCTTGGGTCGCTGCCTTTCTGAGCAACGAGGCGACAAGTCGACGGCCCGGCGTCCCCTTAAACTTCAACCCGTTCGATTGTCCCAATCGTTTGGCGACTTAGCGCCAACGCATCACCAGTCAGCAAGGAACCCACAACCACGACCCCGTGCCATGAAAGTCCACACCCGCAATTGCCAGACCCCTCGCCTCACCGCAGCCGCCGCCCTGATAATCGGCTGTCTGTCCGCCACGATGAGTCCGGCGGCGACGTTTCAAGGCTTGGGTGACCTTCCGGGCGGATTTTTTACGAGCTTCGCTTGGGCGGTCTCAGGCGATGGGTTGGTGGCCGTCGGTCAGGGCGACGAAGGTTCGCACGGGACCGAGGCGTTCCGATGGACGAGCACGAACGGCATGGTCGGCCTGGGTTACCTTCCCTTTGGCAACGCATCGAGCAGTGCCGAAGGGGTCTCCGCCGACGGCTCCGTCATTGTCGGCGACAGCGTGAGTGCCAGCGGGGACGAGGCGTTCATCTGGACCAGTGAGGGAGGGATGGTGGGCATCGGTGACCTCGCCGGAGGGTCTTTCGAGAGCCACGCCAAAGGAGTCTCGGGAAATGGGTCCGTTGTCGTGGGCTGGAGTGATAGTAACATCGGCGAGCAGGCATTTCGCTGGACGAGCGGGGGTGGCATGGTTGGCCTCGGCTATCTCCCCGGAGGAACGTGGGGAAGCTACGCGAACGCCATCTCGGCCGACGGCTCCGTAATTGTGGGCGACAGCGATGCGGGAAGCACCCAGGAAGCGTTTCGCTGGACGAGTGGAGGCGGCATGGTGAGCCTGGGGATCCTCCCGGGTGGTTCCTTCGAGAGTTCTGCCCTTGCGGTTTCGGCCGATGGCTCCGTCATCGTTGGCAGGAGTGACAGTTCGAGCGGCACCCAGGCGTTCATCTGGACTCTTGGTGGCGGAATGGTCGGTCTGGGCGACTTTGCAGGTGGCGCCTTCAGCAGCTTTGCAACCGGAGTCTCCGCTGACGGCTCCGTCGTTGTTGGGGGAGGCAACCGTGGGGGCGAGGAGGAGGCATTCGTGTGGACCGCTGCCTTCGGGATGCAGGCTCTCAGCGACTACGGCATTCCCTCCGGCTGGTCTCTCGAAAGCGCTCAAGGCGTCAGTGCCGATGGCCGAACCATCGTCGGCCGGGGCAGAAATCCGGAGGGCGACCTCGAAGCGTGGATCATCACAGATCTCGCCGTGGTCCCGGAGCCATCGACGTGGGCTCTGATCGTGATCGGTGCTGCGTTCACCCTGCTCGTTTCCAGGAAAAAGTTCGCGAACCTGGCGACTCCCGCTGGTGCCGGGCCAACGGTCGATAGCGACCGCTAGGAAAGCCCGGTCCGCTACTTCTTGAGTTCGCGGAAGCGGCCGCCGTTGGCGTATTTCGCCAGCACCCGGCGCATGCCGCGTTCGTCGTCGGGTTTCATTCCGACGCCGATGAAATTAATTTGGACCGGCTCGTCCACGGTCTTTTGGAGGTCACGCAGGGCGTCGTCGATGGTTTCAGGCGGAATTTTTCCACCAGTCGCGCCGCCGGCGTAAAAACTGCCGTCGGAGATCACAAAAATGACGTCGGGCTTTTTTGCGAACGCCGCGCGGAGGACTTCGACAAAACCGGGGCTGCCCGTGACCATGCCCGGCGTGCCGCGAGCCATCGCACCCTCAGTCACGAACCACCGGTCGAGCCATTCGCCAGCACGTTCGCGATTTGCGTCGGTCGCAGGCAGCAGCTCGTCCTCGAAAAATGCGTAATTCCGCGCGAACTGGCCGAGGCCAAATCGTGTATTGATGCCCAGCCCGGCGAGCAGCGTTTTCGTTTCGTCGCGAATGCGCTCCATCGACAGCCCGGCGCGCGCCACGGCATTCGTGACCGTGGTCGAGATGTCGTAAAGAAGGAGAATGCGCCGGGCATTGGTTTCGATCCCGAGGAAACTGACCCCGGATGCCGCGCCGCCCTCGCCCGCCCCACCTGCACCGGTGCCCGCTCCGATCGCCGCCGTGCCCACGAGGCTGGCGACCTGGTCCGCGACGATTGCGCTGGGATCGAGCGGCAGCATGTCGTCGAGCGGGATTTTCGGCAGATCGGGCAGCGCAAAATCCGTCGGGCGCAGGCTTTGCAGCGTGTCATTAAAGCTCGGCTTCGGCGTGAGGGCGTCGAATTCCGCCATGTTCATCCGGTGCTGGCGCTCCTGGGCGGGCAGCCGGATATCACGCTGCACTTCGAAGGCCGCGGGCGGCGGCATCAAGTATCGCGCGACCACAAAAATTCCCGCCACCAACCCTGCGCCGACGTGAAGGGCGACGACAACGAGCAGAATCATGATCACGAGCCGCCGCCGCGACCGGTGCTGCTGCACGTCCTCGAGCATTGACTCCACTGCCATTACAAATCCTCCTCCCCGCCGCCGCCGTCGGCAAACGTCACCCCCGTGATCTGGGCCTTGGCGCATACGTTGAGCACGTCGACGATGCGCTGGTGCGTCGTGGCGTCCGCGGCATCGATCGTGAGCAGCGGTTTGCTCCGGTTGGCGTCCGCCGATTCCTTGAACCTCACGAGCGTCGCGAGCAACCCCGGCAATTGGCGGCTGGTGGGGCTATCCATGGCCTGATCATTTAATACCACCTGGCCATCTTCGAGGATCGTGATCCGTTGTTCGTCGGGAATGTCCAGACTCTCCTCCTGCGGAACGGTACCCGGCAAACCGAGGTCGATATCACTCTCCTGTTTGACGGGTCTGGCGGTGACCATGAAGAAGACGAGGAGGAGGAAGACCATGTCGATCATGGGGCCCATCTGCATCTCGATGGTGGCGGTGTCTTTGCGGCGCAGTTGCACGGGGCGGGGTTGGTGGTTGAGGAAGGAGGCGGGAGGTTAGCGTTGGTAGCTGCCGAAGATGACGTTGACGGCTCCGGCGTCGGCGGCCAGGCGCATGAGTTCTTTGATCTGGCGGCCGGGGGTTTGCTGGTCGGCGCGGACGTAGAGGCGCAGGGGCGGATTGACGGCGAAGCGTTTTTTGAGGTAGTCGGCGAGTTCGGCGCGGGTGACCTGGCGCTGGCCGATGAAGTAGGTTCCGGAGCCGTCGATGCTGATGATGTCGCGGTTGCTGAGGTCGCTGGGGATGACGCCGTTGGAGGCC
>JBGTDR010000015.1:0-4389 GCA_041748215.1 Chthoniobacterales bacterium | reverse complement strand
GCAGCGGCGCCAGCTCGCGGGCATCGACGTGCCCGACGCCGAGCGCCGCCGCATCGAGGTGGACCTCGCCAAACGCGATCAGATTCAACCCGAGGATTGGCTGGTCACGGTCGATCTCTGCCTGCCCGCGCTGCGTCAACTTTCCGAGCCGCAATACAAAACGTTTCGCCGCAACGTGCGCATTCTGATCGAGGCCGACGGGCAGGTTGACCTCTTCGAATACGTGCTGCAAAAGGCGCTGTTGCGGCATCTGGACGCGTATTTCCAACCCGCGCGGGATCCGGAAGTGCGGTTTCGTTCGGTCGTCCCGGTCCTGCCCGATTGTGTGACCGTGCTCGGCGCACTCGCATTTTTTGACAGTGAAACCGACGCTGAACGCGATGCGGCGTTCGCCGCCGGGGTGGAGGCCCTCGGTGTGGATTCCGCGGCCTACCCGATGACGCGGGGTGCGGGGGTCAATCTCGGCGAGGTGGATGTTGCTCTCGACCGCCTCGCACAGGCTGACGGTCCGACGAAAAAAATCATCCTTGAGGCCTGTGGTCGTGTCGTGATGGAGGATGGCCGGGTCGAGCCGCGGCAGGGTGCGTTGCTGCGCGCGGTGGCCGATACGCTGGGCTGCCCGATCCCGCCGTTCGTCCCGGAGGCGGATCTGTGACGGGGTGCTGGATTGCTCCCGAGGTCGCAGAAGATCTGGCCGCCGAAGAGACCACGATCCACCGGGTGTGGTCGTCCGACACCGCCTGGATCGAACGATTCGGAGACGATTATCTGATCAGTTCGCCGAATTTGGAGATGGCTCGAACGTTGGTCGAACCATTACAAAAATGGGCCCTGGTGCACGGCGGGGCGCGGCGTGTCTTTGCGCGGCAACTCGTCAAACAGCCTCGCGAATCCGACGTTCCGGTGCGGCTGGCGGGTGCGGACGATTTGCCACTCGAGACCGTTGCCAGCGAGCGTGGACTGAAGTTTTTGATCGATTTCGGCGCGGGGTATTCGGCCGGATTGTTTTGCGATCAGCGGCTCAACCGCGCCCACCTTGAGGAGTTGCGACCGGCCCGGGTGCTGAATTGTTTTGCCTACACGTGCGCCTTCACGGTCGTCGCGGCCCGGGCCGGTGCCGAAACGCTGAGTGTCGATCTCGCTCGGAAATCCCTCGACCGGGGTCGACGCAATCTTGCTCTCAACCACCTGCCGACGGACGGTCACCGGTTTCTGGCGGATGACGTTTTGACCGTGCTGCCCCGGCTCGCGCGACGTGGCGAGCGGTTCGACGCAATCATTCTCGACCCGCCGACATTCTCGCGCGGGGAAAAGGGAAAAATTTTCCGCGTCGAGGAGGACATGGCGCGTTTGTTCGAACTTGCGTGCGCCGTGGGCGAGCCCGGGGGACACATTCTCCTCTCGACCAATGCCCGCCAGGTCACGGTACCCGTGCTGCGAGCGATGGCGCTCGAATCGGGCCGGGCGCTCGACTTCCACGAAACGCCCGCATTGCCCGATTTCGGAGTTCACCGCGGAGCCTCGACGGCCTGGGCCACCCTTTCAAAATAACCGGGGCGGACCGCGCGGGGTCGCTGCTCAGATGCGTTCGACTTCGCGTTTTTCCACGAAGATCGGCAGGCCTTCGCGGGAAAAATTGCTCATCAATTCTTCGGGGTCGAGTGCTTCGGGCATCATGACGCCGCGCTCGGGAATTTTTCCGGTCATCAAAAGTTTGGCCGTGAGAGCGGGGGGAATGCCGGTTTGCACGAGCGTGAGGGAATAGCCGTATTTTTCGTAGGTGTCGCGGTGGCTATCCATCGAATAGACAAAATATTCCACGCGTTTGCGGTCCTTGGTGCCGCGGACTTCGGTGCCGACGCACGAAAATCCATCGACGGTGGCGCCGAGTTGAGCGGGTTTTGGCAGGCTCGCGGACGCAACGCGCACCGGCGAGACCTCGACACCGTCAACGCGGATTTTTTTCCACGAATCGAGGTTCAGGAGCGACAGGGATTTCGAGATGTTCACGACCTTGTCGGGCACGCTGTATTTGAAGACCGAATACCGCACGCCTTTCTCGACGAACGGGGGATGGATGCCGAGGCTGACGCCTTCTTCGTGGGCGACGGCGTAGGTGCGCTGGAGCCCGATTGGGTCCGGGAATCGCACCCATTCGACTTCGGTCTCGAGTGGTTTGCCGCTCACGACGCGGCCGTCCTTTACGTAATACGGCACGGCTCCCAGCTCCTCGAAAAATGTCTCGGGGGAAAAAAGCACCGCAAACCGGTAGCCGCGGACCTCGGCGTTGTCGGCGTCGAGTACACGAATGCTCGAAGCAGTGTCGAGCCGGTCCATCGCCCAGCGCGCAAAAACGTTCACCGCTCCGGGATCCATTCCCATGCACAGGATGCCCGCAAGGTCCTTATCGAGGTATGCCTGATTAAACTTTTCGATCTCGGCCTCGAACGAATTTTTGCCGGCTTTTTTGACTCCTGGGGCGGAATAAATGTCCGCTGCCATGTCGAGGTAGTGTGATCCCGCGCGCAGGCAGGCCTCCATCACCGAGTGGTTCGTCTGGCAGACACAGGCGTTGCACGTGACCTTGACGGAATGTTTCTCCATCAGCGCCGCCAGACGGTCGGTCTGCATGGCGTTGGCCTGGACGACGACAAAGCGGTTGTTCTGCGTGCGTGAAGCGAGTTGCTGCGCGAAAGTGGGATCCATGTCGGCCAGCACGATCTGGTCGAAGCAGTCGTATTCGTGGAGTTTTTGCCCGATCACGGACCCGACGCCGCCAATCCCTATCACCATTGCGTTTGCCATAAAAAATCCTTTCGCCGCCCGCTTTGGGTGGCTGCTGGTTCGCGTGCAGGTTACCGGTGACGCGCAATTGCGGCAAGCCCGGGCGCGATTGGTGATGGATGTGCACCATTTCCGGCGCGCGAACGCCCAGAGCAAAATTCTCGCCGCGCCGGCTCGTTGAAAACGGAATCCCCTTTGCGCGGCGGGCCGGGGCACGGCATGGTGCCCGTTTTCCCATCGCCGTGAAGAAACCATTCAGTCTGTTCCTTGCGCTTCGTTATCTCAAACCGAAGCGCACCTTCGTTTCGGTCATCACTCTCATTTCGATCATCGGTGTCACCTTGGGGATCACGGTGCTGATCCTGGTGATTTCGGTGATGACGGGCTTCGAACTTGAGCTGCAGAAGAAGGTGATTGGTTTCGACGCGCACGTGATCGTCACGAACCGGAAAATTCTGAACGACTGGCGGGAGTTGGCGGCCTCGGTCGAGGCGACGCCGGACGTCGTAGCGGTGGCTCCATACACGCTGGGACGCGTAATTGGCGAATTTAACAACCAGCGGCTCGCGCCTTTGATTCGTGGCATCGAACCGGATAAGGAGTCGCAAATCACTGAGATCGGCACGTACATCGTGGCGGGCGAATTCAACCTCGACGGCGATTATTGCGTCGTCGGCTCGGAGATCGCCCGGTCCTTCGGTCTCCAGGTCGGTGACACGTTGCAGCTTTTTTCACCGGAAAACGTCAAGGAGGTGCTCGATAAAATCGACCAATCCGCGGCGAGCGGCGGTGATGACAGTGAATCGCTGGCCGACATCAAACAGATGATTTTGCCGACCGAACTCGAGGTGACGGGCATCTTCGAAAGCGGGAGATTCCTCTACGACAGTGAATTTATTCTCGTGCCGCTGCACATCGGGCAGGAACTTTACGGTTTGGGTGGGGACGTGCATGGCCTTGCCATTAAGACCAGCGACCCGTATCGCGCCGAATTTGTGAAGCGAGCGCTGGTGGACCGCGTGGGCACGGACAATTCGGTGCTCACCTGGGTCGATCTGAACAAGGAACTCTTCGAGGCGATCCGCATGGAGCGGGGCATGATGTTTTTCCTGCTCATGTTCATCATCCTGGTCGCGGCGTTCGGCATCATGAATACGCTGATCACCGTCACGGTTCAGAAAACGCGGGAGATCGGCATCATCAAGGCGCTGGGCGCACAGACGATTCAGATCGTGGGAATTTTTCTCGCGCAGGGCATGGTCGTCGGGTTTTTCGGCACGCTGTGCGGGCTGGGACTCGGAATGACGCTGATCCGCTATCGCAACGAGACACGGGATTTTCTAGCCACCGTTCTCGGCATGGAGGTGTTCCCTTCGTCGGTTTACCAATTCACCGAAATTCCGGCGAAGGTGGTGCCGTCCGACGTCGCGATCATCTGCGTGAGTGCGTTTGTGATTTGTTCCGTCGCCGCGCTGATCCCCGCTTACGTCGCCGCCCGGCTCGATCCGGTAAAAGCGCTGCGGTACGAATAGGACTGCGTGGGGGTCAGCGAATGGTGAAGTTCCTCAGCGGGTAGAACCGACGCGAGAGCACGGCGCCGTTGCG
>JBGTDR010000014.1:0-4334 GCA_041748215.1 Chthoniobacterales bacterium | reverse complement strand
CGCGCCCGGGCGACCGTCCAATCAGACGGCGTGCGCCTCGAGCAGGACGGGAAATCGTTGTCCCTCCGCATCCTTGAAGGAAAAGACGCGCGGATCACCGTCGAAGATTTGTCGGCGCCGAAAAACCCCGATATCGATAGCCCGAATCCCGAACTCACCCGCATCACCATCCACCTCGACACCCCCGCCCGCACAAGCCAAACGCTCGTCGTGAGTGCCACCCCCCAATAACCCATGCTACACCGCGTCCCCCACCTCCTCACCGCCCTTCTCGGATCCACCAGCGCCTTCGCCGGCCCGCTTCTTACGTTCGATTTCAACAAGGAAAATCCGTGGAAACAAAGCGCCGCCACCTTCACCGACGACGCGCAGGCGATCGTCGAATGGGCTCCCGTGGGCACCATCGACGAATACCGCACCGACCGCCGCACCGGCGCTCTGCGGCTCGAGGTGAATAGCAGCGCCGTGACCGGCCCGTGGCAGGCCGCCCTCGTTTCCGGTCCGCTCGAACTCAAAAACATCGAGACCGATCTCGCGAAACTCACCCTCGGATTTATGCTTTCCGTTTCGACCGCCCGTCCGGTCGAGGTGCGCATCGAGTCGCTCGACGCCGCCGGCGCGCCCACCGGCGAATTGACCGGCCGGATCTACCCGGCCGCGCCCGATTTTTATCAACGATATTCGATCGACCTCTCGACGCTCACCGCCACCGGCGACGGCAAGTTCGACCCGACCGCCCCGGCCGTACGTCTGAGCTTCGGCGTCGGTCGCAATGATCAGGGATCCGACTGGCCCACCGCCATGAAGCAGGAGCTCCGCCTCGACAACGTTTGTCTTGCCAGCCCCGCGTATTACGTGAGTGCCGCCGGCAAAGATTCCAACGACGGCCTCACGCCCGAAACGGCCTTCGCCCACCCCCAGGCCGCCCTCGACGTGGCCATCCCCGGCGACATCATTCTCCTCATGGACGGCACCTATGCCGAGGGCCGCCAGGGCCCGCTCCAGACCCGCCCCGCCGTCGCTTCGTTCCGCACGCCCGGATCCCCGGCCGCGTGGATCACGCTGAAAAATTACCCCGGTCACAAGCCCGTGATTCTGGCGAAGGGCCACCAGGGCGTGCGCATCGCCCAGGGCATCTGGAAGACACGTTTCGGCTCCCCGATGCTCGCTTACCTCGAGGTCCGCGGCCTGACGATTCGCGGCAACGGCGACACCGCGCAGCAGGAATTCCCCGACAAGATCGGCACGGGCGATCCGCTCGTTGACAGCTTCGGCCTTTTTGCCCGTCCGACCGATACGAGCCCCACGATCTACCACCACCTCCGTTTCGCCGACAACGTCTTCGAAAACTGCACCGCCGACGGCCTCTACGTGCATCACTGCGACTGGGTCTTCGTCGAAAACAACGTCTTCCGCGACAATTGCCGCACCACCGTCGGTTTTGCGCCGGCCGGCTTTTCCCTCATGGGTTTCGCCAACTTCGACCTCGTCGACAACACCTTCAAAATCCTGGTCACCGGCAATATCGCCAGCGGCAACGGCCGCGCCATCCCGCACCCCCAACATGGCCATTGGAACGGCAACGGAATCCTCCTCGACGGCAACGCCGAAAAACCCGAAGTCGAGGCCTACTTCGGTCGCACCCTGGTTACCAACAACCTCGTCTTCAACAACGGCGGCGGTGGCATCCAGATGTGGGGCAGCCATCGCCTCGACCTCGTCAACAACACGGTCTGGAAAAACGGGACCGATCCCAGTCGATGGGGCCAGCTCGGGTTGGAATTTTGCACCGACGTCCGCATCATCAACAACATCCTCGTCGGCCTGCCCGACGGACCGCTCGACCGCTGGCGCATGAGCCAGGTCGACGGCCGCACCGGCACCATCTTCCGCGCCAACAACGTCTATTTCGGCGGCGGTTTGCCCCCCATTCCCGGCATCAACGACCTGGTCGCCGACCCGGAATTCGTCAACCCCACGACCGATCCCACCACCGCCGACTTCCGCCTCAAACCGGGCAGTCCCGCCCTGCGCGCCGGCCGTTGGGAACCCTTCAGCCCGCTCCGCGACCTCGCCGACAACCCTCGCGCCCTCAACGCGAACCCAAGCATCGGTGCCTACGAAAAATAGACGACCGCACGCCAGCCCAACCCGCGTGAACTTCGTTGCCCCCCTGCTCCTCGCCATGACGGCCCTGCCGTCCCTGTCCGCCGCCCGGCTCGTTTCGGAGGACTTTGAAATTCCGATCGAATCCTCGCGATTTGTTCAAGTTTCCCCCGTCGGAGACGGATCCCGGTTGGTGAAATGTCCCGGAACGATTGACGGCTTCCAGGGTCAGCCAGGAAACGCGATCGGGGTCGAAATCGACTTCTCGACATCAGGCGAGGATGCCCGTGGGGGCCTCACCGTGGGTCCCGTTGCCGTTGCAAAAAACGACGAGACCGATCTCGCCAAGCTCACCGTTTCCTTCGACCTCTGGACAAATCTCGTGCGCCCGGTGCGCGTCCGAATCGCCTCGGCCGATGCCGCTGGAACAACGACCGGCACGCTCACGACCACGGTCATACCACCCGTCGCCGACGCGTGGTATCGTTTCGGCCTCGACCTCGGTGATCTCACGCCCAACGGAGGGACCTTCGATCCCGCGTCGCCAAAACTCAGTGTCACCGTGGAATTCACCGACACCGACGGTGTCGCGCCGCTCCCGCGCACCGGCGGCCACACACTTCGACTCGATAACCTTAGCTACACGTCGCCGTCGTTTTACGTGAATCCTACGGGCAGTGACACCGCATCCGGTCGCTCCGCCGACGAGGCATTTGCCACCATTCAAAAAGCAGTCGATGCGGCCGGGCCCGGCGATGTCGTGCTCGTGATGGACGGCACCTACAAAAATTCCTCTGAGCCCGACATCAGCCACGTGAGTAAAGAAATCGTCAACGCACCCGTCTGGCGTCCGTGGTGGGTGGCGACGACCGGCGGCATTTGTCGGATCGCCAAAGCCGGAACGCCCGCGGCGTGGATCGTGATCCGCGCTCATCCCGGGCACCAACCTCTGCTCCTTAACGAAAGCGGATGGGAAGCTTTCAAAATCGACCTCGAATCCGCCTGGATCGAAATCCGAGGCCTCACGCTTCAGGGAAATCGCGCGCAACTCGACTACACCTCAGCAAAGGCGGATAGCGACATCACCGAGCGGGATGGCTGGCGCTATTACGGCAACGCCCGCTTCAATAACAACGGCATCATTGTCGACGGCCGGGCAACCAGCGACCATTCCCGGCGCCCCCACCACCTCCGATTCGTCGAAAACACGATCTTCGAGTTTCCCGCAGCCGGCATCTCGGTCATCGCTGCCGATTACGTCACCGTGGCCGACAACCTGATTTTCGATAACGTAAATTTCACTCGCTGGGGAGCGAGCGGCATCAGCTTTCTGCGTGCCTTCAACTTCGATGACTCCCCCGCGCACAAGATGTTCATCCTCCGGAACAAATCGTTCCACAACGAGTGTTTCGTGCCGTGGGTTCGCTACGAAAGTGATTCCGAAGGCAATCCGGTGCGCAACGACCTCGCCAAACCGAGCACGCTTTCCGATGGCAATGGCATCATCGTGGACGTGAACCGTCGCCGCGGCGTTGCTTCCGAGAGCGATTTTGACATCGATTACAAAGGCCGCACCCTCGTGGCCAACAACGTTTCCGCTGGCAACGGCGGAAGTGGCATCGTCATCACGACCTTTTCGCACGTCGACATCGTCAACAACACCCTTTTTGACAACGTCCGCACGCCCGACCTCGTTGAAAAAGGCTGGGGCGACCTTATGCTCGGTGGCCCGCCTCCAGGGTCCACCGACGTTCGCATCTTCAACAACATCGTCGTCAGCCGCTCCGCGCCGAGAAGTTTTCATTCTCATCGCACGGACAAGGTCGTCGCCACCAATAACATTTTCTTCGGTGCCCCTGCTGCCACCGCCGACCTCCGCGACGAAAACAACCGCGCCGTCGATCCGGAATTTGTCAACGCCATCATCGATCCAGCCACGGCGGATTTCGCCCTACGGCCAGGCAGCCCCGCCCTCGACGCGGGCATCATGGACCCCGCCGGGATCATTCCCGCCGACGACATCGACGGCGCCCTTCGCCCGCAGGGCCCCGCCCCCGACCTCGGAGCCATCGAAAGCCAGCGAGACCGCTGATTTTCCGCCAATCAACTAATCGCTGCTGACGCTCATCTACGGAACCCGCGCGCCTTGCTCTCGCAACCGCGCGCGGACCTCGTCGTAAGGCACCGCGGTGGTCGTTCCGTTTTCGGATTTGGCGGCAAGTGCCGCG
>JBGTDR010000013.1:0-8274 GCA_041748215.1 Chthoniobacterales bacterium | reverse complement strand
GCCGCAACTTCTCGATGTCTTCCCCGGACAGGAAGTGATCGAGCGCACCTCAATGAACTCGTGGGACGACCAGGCCTTCCGCAAGGCGATCGAGGCGACCGGGCGGAAGAACATCATCATGACCGGCCTCTGGACGGAAGTCTGCGTGACCTGGCCGACGATCGAAATGCTTGGTGCCGGTTACAACATTTACGTGGTGGAAGACTGCTGCGGAGCGACCTCCCCGGCGGCGCACGAAGCCTCGCTTTCACGCATGGTTCAGGCCGGCGCGGTGCGTGTGACGACGATTCCCGCCCTGCTCGAATGGCAGCGCGATTGGAAGAATCGCGAGCATTACGACGGGCTGATGGGGCTCATCAAAAACCAGGGCGGCGCATACGGCGTTGGCGTGGAATACGCCTACACCATGGTGCATCACGCCCCCCAGTCGGCGCAGAAACCGCAGGTCGTTCCAACGAAAGCGGTTCACTAAAATCCAAAGCGTTTCGACGCCGATCGCGGCCCTGATCGCGGTCGGCTCGAAACCAAGACTCTTTCGTCGAATGGCTATCCACGTCGCAGTGACCCGCCGGGTTCGGCCCGGATGCGAGGCAAAGTTTCAGGACGCACTTCGGGAATTTTTCCAGACGTCCTTTGCGCAAGAAAGTGTCCTGGGAGCGAACATGCTCGTGCCTCCTCCGGGTGTCGACTCGCGCGAGTTCGGAATTCTTCGCACGTTCGCCGACGAGGCCCAGCGGGACGCCTTTTATTCATCCCCGATGTATCTCGATTGGGAGCGACGGGCGAAGGAGTTCACCGAGGGTGATCCCGAAATGCGCGAGTTGACCGGCTTGGAGGCATGGTTTCGAAACTCCGACGGACCGCCTCCTCCTCGATGGAAAATGGCCGTGCTCACGTGGGTAGCCGTTTGGCCAGTGAGCATGATTGTCCCAGCTCTGGTGTTGCCATTCGTCAGCCCCTTTCTCCACCCGATTCTGGCCGCCGGCGCAATCGCGGCGGGCATCGTCATCATCCTGACGTGGGTGGCTATGCCGCTGCTTGTGAAAATGACCCACCCATGGCTCCAAACCGACAACCAAAAACCGAAATTCAAACTTCATGAAAGCTGACCTCATCCTCGAAAACGGCCGTATCAGCACGCTCGACCCGATCCATCCCGAAGCGAAAAATCTCGTCATCGCCGATGGCAGAATCATCGGCGTCGATATTGCCGATACGGTCGAGCGCGGACCCGAAACCGAGGTGATCGACCTTGGCGGGCGACGCGCGATCCCCGGACTCTACGACTCCCACCTCCACGTCATTCGTGGGGGACTGAACTACAATATGGAACTGCGCTGGGAGGGCGTGCCGTCCGTTTCCATCGCGCTCGAAATGCTTCGCCACCAGGCCGCGAATACCCCGGCACCGCAATGGGTGCGAGTCGTCGGCGGCTGGAGCGAATTCCAATTCGCCGAGCGACGCATGCCGACCCTGGACGAAATCAATGCCGCCGCTCCCGACACCCCGGTCTTTGTGCTCCACCTTTATTGCCGGGCGCTGCTCAACAAAGCCGCGCTCAAAGCCTGCGGGTACACAAAAGACACGCCCAATCCTCCGGGGGGCGAAATCGTCCGCGACAAAGCCGGCAATCCCACCGGCATGCTCGTGGCCCGGCCGAATGCGATGATCCTTTACGCCACCCTGGCCAAAGGACCGAAGCTTCCCACTGAGTATCAATACAACTCGACCCGCCATTTCATGCGAGAACTCAACCGTCTCGGACTTACCGGAGTGTGCGACGCGGGTGGCGGGTTTCAGAATTATCCCGAGGACTACGAGATCATCCAGCAGCTTCACCAGCGCGACGAGATGACCCTGCGGATCGCCTACAATCTCTTCACGCAAAAGCCCGGGGGCGAGTTGGAGGACTTTGTGCGCTGGAACAAGATCGTCAAACCCGGCCAGGGCGACGACATGTTTCGCTGCAACGGCGCTGGCGAAATGCTGGTCTTCTCCGCAGCCGACTTCGAGGATTTCCTGGAGCCGCGTCCCGACCTCGAGGAGAAACTCGAAAGCGAACTCGAGCGGGTGGTGGGATTTCTCGCGGAGAACCGTTGGCCCTTCCGCCTTCACGCGACCTACGACCAGTCGATCAGCCGTTTCCTCGATGTCTTCGAGCGGGTCGACAAACACGCGCCACTTGCGGGTCTCCATTGGTTCTTCGACCACTGCGAGACGATCTCCGACCGGAACATCGAGCGGGTAAAAGCCCTCGACGGCGGCATTGCCGTTCAGCACCGCATGGCGTTCCAAGGCGAGTACTACGTGGATCGTTATGGGGCAAAAGCCGCTGAACGCACGCCGCCCGTCCGGCGCATGTTGGAGATGGGCGTGCCCGTCGGGGCAGGATCAGACGCCACTCGGGTCGCGAGTTACAATCCGTTCGTTTCTCTCTACTGGCTCTCGACCGGTAAAACCGTGGGCGGATTGTCCCTCTACCCCGCCAAGGCCCTTCTCTCCCGCGAGGAAGCCCTGCGTCTCTACACGCACGGCAGCGCGTGGATGTCCCGCGAGCAGGAAATGCGCGGCACACTGTCGGTTGGCAAATTTGCCGACGTTGCCGTCCTCACCGCGGACTATTTTTCGATCCCGGATGAGGAAATCAAAAACCTCGAATCCGTGCTCACGATCCTTGGTGGAAAGCCGGTATATGCCGCCGAGGAGTTTGCTCCGCTCGACCCCGGCGTCCCGCCAGCGATGCCCGAGTGGTCTCCCGTCCGGAGCTATCCGGGTTATTGGAAGGCCACCTCTGCTTCACATTTTCACGCGCACGCACCGGGTTGTGGTTGCGCCCAGCACCTCACCAAGCCCGCGCGGAAAAACCCGTTCAACCTGCCGCAGTGGATGCTCGGCCCGCGTGGCCTGCTCGACGGCGGTTGCGAATGCTTCGCGTTTTGAATGTGCGAAACACCACCTCCCGATGCGCCCTTCAACTCGGATCAATAGGCTCGGCCTCGCGGCACTGGCGACCCTGTGGAATCTCTCTTTCACGGATTCAGCGCGGTCGCAAACTGAGGCGGTGACGCCGCCAAAGCCGCCGCCGATCATTCCGCCGCTGCGTCATCTGGAAGACTATTCCTACCTCGCAGACCCGGCGGCATCTGCCGGCTCTTGGTGGGAGCCGCTCAAATACATCCCCCTCTGGCCGTCGGCGAACGCACCGTTCGTGAGCCTCGGCGGGGAAGTGCGGGTGCGCTACGAATGGATCGACAATACCGACTTCGGCTCCGGCCCACAGGACACCGGCGGCTACCTGCTCACTCGATACATTCCGTTCTTGAGCCTCACCGTGCCGGATCTGCCGGGCGAATCGCGGCTGCGGATTTTCGGACAGTTCCTCGGTGCTTTTAATCACGGCGATGCTCGCGGTCCGGGCCCGCTCGACGAGGACCCCTTCGACGTTCTCCAGGCTTTTGCGGAACTGACCATCCCGATCGGCGAGGGGAATCTCACGCTCCAAGGCGGTCGGCAAAGCATCTCGTTTGGCTCGGAGCGCCTCCTCGGCACCCGCTACGGAGTCAATCTCCCGCTCAGTTTCGACGGCGGGCTCGTCCGTTGGACCGACGATCATTGGACGGCGCGTGCATTCTCCCTTCGCCCCGTGCCGATCGATCCCGATCCACTCAATAATGTCAGCACCGTCGATCAGCAAATCTGGGGTCTCTACATAACGCGCCAGCTTGGCGACGTTCTGCCGGGACTGCCGAATGCCGCGCTGGACCTCTACTACATCGGATTCTTCGACGCCGCCGCGACCTACAACTCCGGGACGGGACGCGAACTCCGGCACACGGTGGGCAGCCGGGTTTTTGGGGAGCAGCCGGTTCCTCTCGGTAACTTGGACTGGAACTACGAGGGCGTCCTACAATTTGGCTCCTTCGATAGCGAGCGAGGACAGGGCGACATTCTCGCGTGGGGCGTTGGCACCGAGACGGGCTACACGCTGAACGCACCATTCACCCCGCGGTTCTCGTTCCGCGCCAATTTTGTCAGCGGCGACAACAACCCCGACGATGACAATCTCCAGACATTCAATCCGCTGTATCCCAAAGGGAAATACTTCGGGGAACTTAACCCGATCGGTCCCTACAACCTCATCAATCTTCAGGGCGGACTGAGTCTGCAGGTCACCGACCAGGCCACGCTCTATCTCCAGGGCGGACCCAACTGGCGCTACAGCACCGGCGACGCGGTCTACGGAGTCGGTGGAAATATCGTGCGCGGCGATGCCGAGCGCGGCGGAGCGACGTTCATCGGCAACCAATTCGAAGTCATCGCCGAGTGGAGTCCTTTACGGGAACTCTCGGTCCTCGCGAGCTTTTCCCAGTTCACGCCCGGCGCGTTCATTCGGGAGACCGGCCCGGCGGAAACGATCCGCTTCTTCGCCGTGGAAGCCACCATCCAGTTCTAGTCAAAAAACCCAAACCGAGAATCACCATGAACACCCGAATCATCTCCGCACTCGCGCTTCTCTGCATGACCGGATGCGTTACAACCCCGCCGGTCAAAAATGCGGATCTCCATTCGGCGGTGGAAGGGGCGAACGACGCTTATTCCCGAATGCCATCAGCGCTCCCCGCCTACAACGCCGACGTCCGGGAGCTGGCGGAAAGACTGGAGAGAAGCGGGCCAACTGAATTCGCTACGTCCCTCAGCCGCCTCGGAGTCGCCTTTGAATATCCGAACATCGGGCTGCCGCTGAAGCACGTTGAAGTCCCCGATCAGTCCGCCGACCCCACCGAGCTCGGCATTCCCGTCCTCCTGGAATACGACACCGCAACCGCGCCGCTCCATCCGCCCGAAGGCCTCTTCGTCAATGCGACCGCAGTCTATGAAAGTCCGGGCAGGAAGCGGAGTTTCCAGCTCGTCACCGGGCAAAAAACGTTCGACGTCGAAGGGCACGAGCTGCCGCTGGCCTTCGATCCCAGCGGGGCCGGCGATTACCTCCAGACCCGGGCAAAGGACCTGGCGAGTTCCGGCTTCCGCAGCATGATCCGGCCGACATCGATGACGCGGAAACCGCAAATCTATTTGCTGGATCCCTACGATCCTCAAAAGACGCCGCTGCTCATGGTGCACGGCCTCCAATCCACGCCGGTCGCCTTCGCAACGCTCGTGAATGCTTTGCGCTTGGATCCCGAGATCCGGAGCAAATTTCAGATCTGGCAGTTCTACTATCCGAGCGGCACTCCCGTACTCGCCAACGCCACTGCTCTGCGCGACAGCCTCAAGGAGACGCTGGCAAAACTGGATCCTGATGGCCGCGCTCCTGCCAGTCGCCGGCTCGTCGTCATCGGCCACAGCATGGGCGGCGTGATTTCGCACACCTTGGTGAGTTCGAGTGGAGACAAGGTCTGGTCGAGTGCGTTCCGCGTGCCGCCCGATCAACTCGAGGGCGATCCGGCCGCGATTTCGAATCTCCAGCACATTCTCAATTTCAAACGCGACCCGCGGATCGGACGCATCATCTTCATGGCTGCGCCGCATCGGGGCAGCCCGATGGCCGATTCCCTCGTCGGACGCATTGGCACCTCTCTCACTCGGCTTGGGCCCATGGAGGAGACGGGATTCAGCAGCCTCGCCCGCGAAAACCCAGCCGCGATGCAACCCGACGCGGCAGCCTTCTCCGCCGGTGGCCGTTACTCGGCCGTGCGGACGCTTTCTTCCAAAAGCACCGCGCTCATCGCCGTCGCCAATCTTCCGATCCCAATTCCCTTCCACAGCATCATGGGTCAGCAACGCCCCGGTCCCAAGGAACGCGGCTCCGACGGGGTCGTGCCCTATGAAAGCAGCCATCTCGATGGTGCAGATTCCGAACTCATCGTCCGCAGCGGACATAACGTGATCACCAATCCGGAGGCCATCGCCGAGGTCATCCGCATTCTGCACGAAGATCAAAAAACCAGTGCCCGCCAATGAACCTGCCGAGCCCACTCATCGATGTTCTCTCCGCAGAATCCTTCGCCGTGGAACACCTGCCAGGCGCAGTTAACTTCTGCGTTTACGAAACCGCATTTCTCGATCAGGTCGTCGCAGCGTTTCCCGACAAGGCCGCGCCGCTCACCGTTTACGGGCTGAACGACTGCACGCTGGAGGCCGGGGTCGCGCTTTCCCGGCTTCAGGAAGCGGAATACTCCCATGCCGTCGTACTCCCCGGAGGTCTCGAAGGATGGAAGGCCAATGGCGGAGCGGTCGAAAGCACCACCCTTCCCGCCAAACCACTGACGGGAAAATTTCCCATCGACACCGAGAACAGCGTGATTCGCTGGACGGGTCGCAATCTATTCAATTTCCACCACGGCACGCTGAAGCCCGGGTGTGGCCACATTGAGGTCGTCGAGAATCGACTGGTTGGAGGGGAGATTCCGATCGACATGACCTCGCTCGAATGTTCGGACCTGGCCGACAGCGCGATGAATGCGATGCTCATCGCGCACCTGCGCAGCGTGGATTTCTTCGATGTGGAAACGTTTCCGCAGGCGACGTTCACCATCCTCGCCGCCCATGAAATCGCCGGAGCCACTGCAGGCATGGCGAACTATCGGATGCGGGGTCTGTTCACTCTGCGCGGGCATTCCCACGAAATCGAATTCCCGGCACTGATCGCGGAGAAGAGTTCAGGTGGCTTGGTCGCGCAGGCAACCCTCGATCTCGACCGAACGCTCTGGGGAGCCAATTACGGTTCCGGGAAATTTTTCGCCCGCCTCGGTCAGCACGTGGTCAACGACCTCGTTCACCTGCACCTGAAGATCGTTACCGGACCAGCCGGAGACTATCTCCCACTATGAAACCAATCGTGATCCACGCGAAGACTCCGGCCGAACTCGAAGGACGCCTGGCCGAGCATACGAGCAACGGCTATCGCCCCAACCTGGCGATCGCCTTTGCCGCCGACAGCCTGATCGAGCCGGCCCTGCTGGAGCCCTTCGCAAAGCGCGGCATCGCCGTGTTCGGCGGAGCCAGCCAAGAAGAAATCACCGGGAGCGAACTCGCCTGCGGTTCGCTGGTGGCCCTGCTGCTGGACATCGATCCGGCGTTCTATCGCCTGGAGGTGTTTCCGCAGGCAGAAGCCCGCGAGCTCGGCGGACGCATCGCCCGGCGGGCGCGCGAACATTTTCGCAACCCGATGGTTCTGATGCTGGTGGGCGGCATCGGGGTGGCCATCGATGTGGACGATTTGCTGGCCGGCATGTTCGCCACGGACCCCGGTTTGCCCACCTTTGGCGGGCTGACCAGTTCCAACCTCCTCCGATCGACCCCGCCCATTTTTAGTGCCGTCGCCATTCACGAACAGGGCGTCAACGTCCTGTTTTTCGATGGCGACTCCATCGATCTGCGCGGAGTGGTCATTAGCGGCTGGAAGGCGATCGGCACGCCCAAACGGATCACGCGTGCGGAGGGCAGCATCGTCTTCGAAATCGACAACAAGCCCGCGGCCGATTTCTACGAACGCTATCTCAAGGTCATGCCCGGCAAACTCGAGGAAATCCTCGCCGTCAGCGAATACCCGCTGCTGGTGGAACGAGAAGATGGCAGCACGACCATCCGCACGGCGTATCAGGTGGACGATGCCCAGCGGGCGGTCCACTTCGGTGGCAACATTCCCCAAGGCGCACGGGTGAGATTTTGTTCGCCCAACATCGTCGAAACCATCCAGCACACCGTCGAGCAGTTACAGTCGTTTCGCGCCGGCACGCTGCAGACGCCCCAGACCGGCGATCCCGTCGATCTTTCTTCGGCCGACGCGATCATCCTCTTCGACTGCATGGTTCGCTCACGCTCTTTTGGGCCCTCCAAACGCAAAGAGCTTCAGGTGATTCGCGAACTCTGGGACGTGCCGATGGTGGGCTTTTCGTCCTGGGGTGAAATTGGCCACCTTCCCGGAGGGGCCTGCGGCCTGCACAACACGGTCATCTCCACCGTGCTGATCCGCGAAAAGAATAAGCCGGTCGTCAGCCGACCGCCCGTCACATACTCCGGCGAACAGGTGGAATACCTCCTCAACGATTTCGCGACCGACGCCACGGTCGAAAGCCTCAAGCGCGAACTGATCCAGATTCGCAAACAGAAAACCATCCTTTCGCACTTTCTGCACCTGACCCACGACGATCTGGAACGCGAACGAGAACGCTCGGAGGAACTGCTGCGCAACATTCTGCCTGAGCCGGTCGCCGATCGACTCAAGGGCGGCGAACGCATCATTTCCGACTCGACCGACGCCGCGACGATTCT
>JBGTDR010000012.1:0-5376 GCA_041748215.1 Chthoniobacterales bacterium | reverse complement strand
GGACCGGCGACCTCGGTGTAGTCGGCGGCGATGACGCGGGGCGCGGCGGGCGTGGTGCCGTCGGCGGCAAAAGCGGAGGCGCAATACGCCAGGGAAAGCGGGACGATGTAGCGGAGCGAGCCTGGGATTTTCATGGGCGATTCATGACTGGCGGGTGGGGGTAATTTGTTTGGCAGTGCGACCGGGATTGTGCCGACGTTAGGTGCCGGCTGGCGCCGGCAGGTTGAGTTGATCGAGAATGGGTTCAAGCGCCCCGCTGAGCGTGCGCGGGGAATCCGATTTGTTGTAGAAATCCAAAACCACCACTTCATTCCGGCCGCGCCGCAGCCAGACGCCGGGGACGTAAAGGGTCTGTTGCGGGCCGATGGACCAATACCGGCCAAGGTTGCGGCCGTTGACCCACACGTAGCCCTTGCCCCAACCGCGGAGGTCGAGATGTGTGTCGCCGGGGGCGGCGCAGTCGAAGTGCCCGCGATAAAACGCCGGTCGTCCGTGGGGTAACGCGCGGCGGCTGAAACGCAGGGCGGCGAGTTGCACGGCGTCGAGCGGCAGGGGAACAACCTGCCAGTCGAAAAGGGTGAGTCGGCCGTGTTCAACGCGGCGGGTGATGCCCTTGACGTCGTCCGCCATGCCCTGGCCGAAGTTCACGTGGCCCATGCCCTCCACGAGGATCTCCAGGATGGCGGGACCGGTGAGAGGGACGGTGAGCGGGAACGCCTGGTCGCCGCCGAGCCGGCGATCCACCGTGCCGACGAGTTCGCCGTTGAAATAAACCCAGGCGAAATCGTGGACGTCGAGGATGCGCAGGGGCGCGGTGCCGGCGCAGCGGCCGGCCAGGTCGGTGCGATAGAGCAGTCCACCGTGCACCTGGCTCAGCGACTCGAGGGTGGGTGGCGTGACGTGCGTGGTCGCCTCCGACCGCGAGGTAAACAGCGGCGCTTGTTGCTCCAGCGCGAATTCCGGAATCGCGAGGACGGGCATCAGGGCCGGGGGCTCCGGCAGCGGGCGTCCGGTGGTTTTCGCGATGAGATCGCGCATCATGAAGAACTTCGCGCGGGGTCGGCCGCCCATGTCGAGCGGGGCAAGGTACTCGTATTGGGTGACGGTGGGATTATATTTCTCCTCCTGCCAGTTGGCCCCGGCGTTGAAACCGAAGGTTGAGCCGCCGTGAAACATGTAGAGGCTGAAGGAAACGCCGTTTTCCACCATCCATTTTATGCTCGGAAACTGGAGGGTGCCGTCCTCCGACTCCATGCCGTTGCGCGGGAAACCCCACGAGTCGAACCAGCCGGACCAGAACTCGCCGCTCATGCGCGGGCTTTTCGGATAGAATTTTGCGAGGGCGGTGATGTTTTTCTCCGCCTCCGAACCGAAGTTGGCGACCGTGACGACGTCAGAGTCAAAATGCCCGGGGACGAGCTGTTCCGGATTGGCCCAGTCGCAGCGCATCAATGGCACGTCGAAACCGGACTCGCGCAGGGTATCGCCCAGGATGCGCAGGTAGGCCTTGTCGTTGCCGTATGCGCCATACTCGTTTTCGACCTGCACGAGTATGATCGGGCCGCCGCGCGTGATCTGGCGATCGGCGAGGAGTTTGCCGACCTTCTTCAGGTATCGGACGGCCGGTTTCGTGAACCCTTGATACGAACAGCGCAGGCGCATGGCGGGGTTGGCCAGCAGGTAGGCCGGCATGCCGCCGAAGTCCCATTCGGCGCACGCATAGGGTCCCGGCCGCAGGATCACCCAGAGGCCGAGTTCATGCGCGAGATCGCAAAAAATGCGAACGTCCTTCTCGCCCGAGAAATCGAAACGACCGGGCGTTTCCTCGTGGTAGTTCCAAAACAGATAGAGGCAAACGGTGTTGAGACCCATGGCGCGCGCCATCTCCAGGCGGTGACGCCAATACTCCTGGGGGATGCGAGCGTAGTGCAGCTCGCCGCTAAGGATATGGAACGGTTCTTCATCCAGGAGAAATTTTCCCTGGTGCACCCGGAAGCGGTGAGTTGCGGTCGGTCTAACCATAGAAATGCAGCGGGTTTGGCGGGCTTCGGTTTCGATGAAAACCTGACGATTCGAATCCAAGCGAACGCTTGGATGGCGGCCAGTCCTCCGCGGAGGGAGGGGAGGTCGAGGCACAGCGGCCGAAAAGGAGCGCGAGGAGGAAACGGCATCGTCGGGGGGAGGACCGACCGAACGGCCCTCCCCAAATCTTAGGGACCAAGAGCGAGGGCGCAACCGGCAACGATTGACCAAAAAAACATTCTCTTGGTCGAAATGACTCTTTTGGTTGTGGATGCGAGCATGTGGTGCACCGGAGTATCGGATCATCAGCCTGTCCGTGACAAATCGACTGACAAAAGTGACCGAAAGGCGCGAGGCTCTCTATTGGTCTGAGCTGGACGGAGATTCTGCCCTGGGCTCCCTGCGGTTTCCGCTGATCGGATGGATGCCCGGGAAACAAGAGCGCGTCATGACGCGGGTGACCTGGTATGCGCTAGCCGTGTTGTGGGGCGGGAGCGGAACGTTCCGCGCGGCCGGCGATGCGCGCGCGCAGCCCGCGCAGGCCCCGGGATTTTTTATGCACGCACCGGGCATGCGGCACGATTACGGGCCGGTTGGCACTGGCCGGTGGGACGAGTTTTTCTGGACTTTTCAGGGCGAGCGCGTGCGGGAGTGGCAGCGGGGAGGTTGGTGGCATCAGGACGCGCAGTTTGTGCGGATCACCGCGGAAGAAGCGGAAACGTTGCGAGGAATTTTCGAACGATCCTGCGCGGCGCTTGAGATACGAGATCGAGCCGCGTTGGACGGCGAAAAGCTCGCGATTGAACGCTGGCTGGCGGCGCGGGCCCAACCGGCCCCGGCCGCCGAAGGGGCCTTGGGCCGGATCGTGGAGCGATGGCGACGAGAGCCGCAGCGGGCGTGGTCGCTACAGGATGCGGCCGCGGATGCGGGGTTGAGCTACTCGCGGTTTCGGGTCAAATTTTTAGCCGATTTCGGCACGAGCCCGTATGACTATCTGCTGCGGCTGCGGATCGAACTCGCGGAGCGTTGGCTGACCTCCACCGACGAAGCGGTTAAGGTCATCGCTCAGCGTTGCGGCTTTGGCGGGGCGGAGGCGTTCGTGCGGGCATTCGGGCGCGTGCATGGCCAGAGCCCCGGGCGGTGGCGGAAGGATCAGTCCGGTTAGACCAAAGTTTGGTTTATCAGGGGCGGCGCGCAGGCGCGGCGAGGTTCAAGTCATGGTTTGGTCACGAGCGCGCGAGGGACGCTGGCACGACGGGGAACGAGCGTCTTCACAAAATCGTTTCGATGTCCGCCGGGGGCAAATCAATCGCCAAAGGAGGCGGCTCGGGAGAACCCCACGTCGTGGGAGTGGCGGAAAGTTCGAGGCGGAGCGTGGCGCCGGCGGCGATCTCGGCGTGCGAAGCCAGGCGCGATTCAAGGGTTTGCCGTCGAGGGTTGCGCTCGCGATGTGGGGTGATGGGGACCAGCCCCCGGGGCGTGGATGGCGGCGCGGACTAGCGCCCCCAGACCGGCTTTTCGCCGACAGGGATGCGGACGACGTGGTACGGGGGGCGGCCCTGGTCTTTGCCGTCTTTTGTCCATGCGGCGGTGCGGTTGAGCTGGTTGATCGCGACGTAGAGGCAGTCGTCGGCTCCGAGGCGGATGTTGTCGGGGAAAAGCATGAGTTTTTCGTTCTTGGCAATGACCTCGATTTTGCCGTCGGGGGTGAGGCGGTCGACGGAATGGTTGCCGACGTTGGTGAAGTAAAGGTTACCCTTCTGGTCGATGGTGCCTCCGTCGGACGGGGCCTTCGGGCCGACGCGCTCGATGCTGGCCGCGATTTCGGCGTCGGTGGCGCCATCGCGGAACAGCCGAGCCGGCAGGCGGTGGAACGTGGCGCCGGACATCGAACCGAAAATCAACGTTTCGTTGTCGGCGGTGAGGTGAATTGGATTGATGCCAACCCGCAACGGTTTTCCGCGAAACGTCTGGGCCTCGCCGTCGATGATCATTTCGATGTCCTCGGCGGCGAGGGCGGGGGATGCCTCGAATCGCCGGCTTCGGTTGTTGGCGTAATCGAGCGCCACGATGGCAGGTTGAAATCCGCCGACGCCCACGTCAGCGAGATAGACAAATTTGTTGGCGGTATCGACCACGAGGTCCTGAACGAAGCTGCCGCGCGGAGCGATATCGGCGGGGAAGTCGTAACGGTAAACGAGTTCGCCGGTTTCGACCTGGAATGCGAGCAGCTTGGGCGTGAATGGATCGGGCACCATGCTGCCGACGTCGATCACCCAAAGTACGTTGTGTTCGTCTACGACCATGCCGAGCGGCGTGTTGATGACGTTAAATCCGCTGCCGGGCGGGCGGTTCCAATTGGCGTCGGGGAACGGCACGACGGTGTGTTTGCCGATGATCTCGACGAGCTGCGCGGTGGATTTGCGCAAAGGGTGCACCGTCATAAAGACTCGGCCGTCCTTGGAAACCGCGACGTTGCCGGGGGTGATGTCGAGTTCGGCGATAATTTCAATGTCCGCGTTTTCGGCGGTGGCAAGCGGAGCGGTCAGCAGGGAAACGGCGAGGGTGAATATGCGAAATTGGTGCATGATTTTTGCGTGGTTAGAGTTGGGAATCCGCGGTGGCGGGGAGGAAAAGCTGGGAGACGGCGGTCAAGTGATCGGCACCAAATCCGGCGTCCAAAGCGGCGACGAACTGCTCGCGCAGCCGCTCGACGATGGGGAGATCCGCACCAACGTCGGCCCCGGCCGAAAGCGCGTATCGCAGATCCTTTTCGACGAGGGCGACGGGAAAGAGGGGCGAGAAATTTCGCGTGATGATGCTCTGGATCAACATCGCGGCGGTGGGACTGGTGATCGGGAGATTGGTGAAAATCTCCGCCGCCGTGGATTCCGCGATGCTGCTGCGTTCGAGAAAACCGAACAACTCGCCGAGGCCGGCGGCCTGCAGGGCGAGAAATGCGTTGATTGCGAGTTTCAGAGTGGCGGCGTCACCGGGCTTGTTGCCGAGCGAGACGATGCGGCCGAGAAGCTCCAGAATGGGAGGCAGCTCGGGTGGGAGGGGCCTTTCGGACGTGAGGAGCAGCACGAGTTTGCCGGCCTCGGCTTGTGGCCGGGATCCGACGACGGGACATTCCACGAAACGGCAACGCAGATCGGTGATGGCGGTCGCGAGCTGACGCACCAAGGTGGGAGTGAGCGTACTGCATTCGACCGCGAGACTGCCGCTTGCAGCCAGTCCCGCAAGAGCGCCGGATTCCTCGTCCAGCCAGAGTTGGCGCGAGGCGTCGTCATCGGTGACCATCGAGAAAACGATGTCAGCGCCCGCGGCGGCCTCGCGCGGGGTGGCGGCCGA
>JBGTDR010000011.1:0-2668 GCA_041748215.1 Chthoniobacterales bacterium | reverse complement strand
ATCTGACGGCGAAACATTGGCCGCGCGTCGCGCGGCGGATGCGGCGGGCGCTGGCGGCGTAGTTCCCGCGAGGGAAGTCAATCGGCGGATAAAATCTCGTAAACTATCGATGGGGACATCCTCGAGTCAGGGATCACCGTGCGCGGCGTTTCCGCGGCTTCGCGGGCGCGACGATCAAGGGCAAGCCGAGCCGTTTGTTTTCGGCAGCAACTTTGCGCGCCGCGCGGCGCATGGCGGCTTCCACGAGATCAAAAAAGGTGGACCCCTCCCGGGTGACACTCGCGTTACGCGAGGATTTGTCGGATACGCTCACATTTATGCAAATCCAAGGGTTCATGCGGCAACAGAAACGGTCGAGTCGTGCAGCCGGATGAGGTTGGCCGTCGGGATTGGCAGCTCGCAAAAGTGCGCCCTTGCGCGTCGCAAAACTCCACTTCGAAAGCGGAGCCGTCGTAGGTCATCACCACCGTGCCGATCTGGCCCCGGCGAAGCGCGAGCGGTGCGCCGGTGGCAAAATGTGCGGCAGGCACTTCCTCGAGCAGCGGCTGGCGTGAATTTGGATTTCCAGATTGACGTTGGCCCCCGTCGGTTCATGTTGAGGGGTATACCACCCCGGTTGCTTCGGTAATCGGGCGCGAAGCCGGCGAAAGCCGGCTTCTGCATTTCAGGGGTTTCCCAATCGGATGCGCACGACGGTTTACATCGACGGATTCAACCTCTACTACGCGATCAAGCGCACGCCTTACCGCTGGCTCGATCCGATGGCGATGTCCCGGCTTTTGTTGCCCGGAAACGTTATCACTAACATCAAATACTACACCGCGATCGTGAACGCCCGTACTCACGACCCGGTTCAGCCGGTGCGGCAGCAGACCTATCTCCGGGCATTGCGAACCTTGCCCGAGATGAGCATCCATTTCGGTGAGTTCCAAACCCACACTGTCAAGATGGTCCTCGCCAATCCTTCGCCGGGAGGCCCAACGATCGTCGAAGTCATCAAGACCGAGGAAAAAGGCTCGGATGTAAACCTGGCCACGCACCTTCTCCACGATGCCTATCAGGATCGATTCGACGTGGCGGTGCTCGTATCCAACGATTCCGACCTTGCCGAACCGTTGCGCATCGTCACGCAGGAGCTGGGAAAGCCTGTCGGCATCCTGAACTCTCGAAAGCATCCGAGTTTCACGCTTCGCCAATACGCAGTGTTCTTCAAGCGCGTCCGCGCGGGCGTTCTGGCGGCCAGTCAGTTTCCGCCGGTTTTGACGGATGCGGTCGGCACATTTCACAAACCCGCGACGTGGTGAACCGTCTGCTTCGCGATGACGGGTGATCGCGGATTGTTCCATGCAAAGAACGCGAAGGAAGGGGGCGCGGCTATTGGTCCGGCGTCCTGTCGAAGTTGCCCGTCGAAATCGGACGGTTAAGCCGCCAGAGCACGCTCGTAGCGCAGGACGAGGAAGTCGGATCGCTGAAGCTCGGCGAACATCTGTATGCGGCTCTCTGAGTCTCAAAACTCGACATTGAAGACATCGGGCCCGAGCAACGCGACGATGGCTCCCACCTGCACGGCCACGAGTCGCTTCGCAGGCTGGTCTTCCAGCACGGCGACCGTGTCGAGGAGTTTAGCGGGAGCTGTTTTCACGAAAATGAGGAAATATCTGGACGAATGGGGAACTCAGGAAATCAAAAAAGAATGCCAAAAAAACTGCGTAGATCGGCGAGTTGGAGGCTGGCGGTGACAGACGAAGCCAATCTGCGGATCAACTTCCGTCTGATGTTTCCGGAGAACGGTATGAGGGTTAAATAGGCACCCCCGAGACTCTTCTCAGCGCCCAATGTGCCACAAGGCCCGGCCGGGCCGCAGATCCGTCAATTCCCCCAATTCGTAAATTATGTCCAAAAAATCAGCGGACGAAAATTCAGTCGAGGAGGAAGGTAGCGTGGTGGCGTGCCCAAGCGTCGGCGGCGAGCAGGGTGTCGAGGTCGGTGGTGACGGTGTGGGCGGTAATATTCCCGCGAAGAATACGAGACGCGCTCAAGGCACTTCACCACAGATTGCGCGACCACACTGATGATGCGTCTGACGTTCGAGAGTGCTCCTCAACATCCAAGCCCATCCGTGAAATTCGTGGTGCAGCCCGATGAACTCACGAGAAGAATGCGAGTCAATCCGGGCCATTCCCAGCACCCAATTTCCACAAGGCGCGGCCGGTCTGGCCGCTCCGTCAATTCCCCCAATTCCGTAAATTATGTCCAAAAAATCAGCGGACGGAAAATTCAGTCGAGAAGGGTGGTGGCGTGCTGGCGGGCCCAGGAGTCGGCGGCGAGCAGGGTGTCGAGGTCGGGGTGGGTGGTGACGCTGTGGGCGGCCAGGGTGCGTTCGACGACGGACCAGATGGCGGGGAAACGAATGCGATCTTCGAGGAACGCGGCGACGGCGATTTCGTTGGCGGCGTTGTAGATGGCGGGGGCGGTGCCGCCGGCGCGCATGACTTCGTGGGCGAGGCGGAGCATGGGGAAACGGGCTTCGTCCACGGGGCGGAACTCGAGGGCGAGGCGGCGGGTGAGGTCGAGCGCCGGGGCGGGGCGAGTGAGGCGGCGGGGGTGGAGGAGCGCGTGTTGGATGGGGAAGGTCATCGACGGCGGGCAGAGGTGCGTGAGCATGGCG
>JBGTDR010000010.1:0-6756 GCA_041748215.1 Chthoniobacterales bacterium | reverse complement strand
GCGGCTAGGGGTTCGCTGCAGCGCCTGGTTAGGGCTCTTGCGGGATGCGATGGGACTTCCGAAGCGTCTTTGCCATATCTAAAGAAAAATTATAGATGACAACTGGATCTTCAGGACGCTTTGACGGAGATGCAACGGGCGGATAGATATAGATTGGGGTTTGTGGAACTTTGAAGTCTTTATCCAAGTAATTCCCATTGAGTAGCCGATTGGCCAATTCGATACTTTGTGGAGTTCCGGGGCCAAAAAATGTCTGATAGTTTGGATCGGAAGTCCAAAGAACTTCCTTCAATTCTGTAGTTGGTGTCCAAGCGCTTCGCTTGATCGAAAAAACCACAATTGATATACCGCAAATTATAATTGCCGCTGCGAACAATGCTATCCAGCGCCAAGGATGAGTGATCCTGCGTTTGAGGTATAACGTGCTCATATCGTTGCCCTAACAGTATATTAGGAGGAAGTTCCTTGAGGGGATAGGTGGAGTTCCATCTATCATGAAAGGTTTGGATCGGAATTGTCGTTGTTGCGGGTGGGTATTCCGCGAGTGGGAATCCGAGTTCGATCAACGTAGATCGATCCGAAGGGAAATTTGCTTTGGGACGTGTCCATGACTGCTCGAACGTCGGGATGCTGCCGCCCATGGTGGACGCATGGTTCGTTCCATCCGCGGCGCATGAACTACGAAGGATTTTGAGCGTCGATCAGGCCTTCTGGCGAGTCAAAATGCGGTAACTCCCAGAGAGAACTTTCCATAAATCCACGTGTTGTCGAATGACGTGCAGATGCCCAAGGGCGAGGCGCTGAGCTCTGGAATCAGGATCAGGATACGACGCTTACGAGATACCGAACTCCTCCGTGAGCGACTTTCGGCGCCTCCGCCGGTTCCGTTCATTGAGTAGTGAGTTACAGGACGCGAACGTCCCCACTTTGACCGATTGATCGGGTAACTTTGGGAGGATCCGATCGGGATTCACCTTTGCAACTCGCCCTGATGCGGAACACAACCGCGCGGTTGCGCCAGCTGTCGCGGAGGAGATGAAGGAGTCGACGAACGGGAATCGTGGCCTCAGCTCGAGGGCCAGAGTTTCCACAGATAAAATCCGTAACCGACCAGCAGCGCCGCACCCTCCCAGCGCTCGAAACGCCGGCCCGTCCAGATAATCGGCAGAAGAACGGCCGAAAACACCACCATCGCGCCGAGGTCGAAATGGGTGATTCCCTGCGCGACGAGGGGAGTGATCAGCGCCGAGATTCCGAGGATGCCGAGAATGTTGAACACGTTCGAACCGATGATGTTTCCCAGAGCGATATCGGGCTGCTTCCGCAACGCCGCCACGAGACTTGCCGCCAGCTCCGGCGTGCTGGTGCCTCCGGCCACGATCGTCAGACCGATCATCGCGTCGCTCCAGCCGAGGTTTTTCGCGACGGTCACCGCGCCTTCAACCAGAAGCTGTGATCCGAGGACCAGCAATCCAAGCCCGGCCACGATGAACACGACATCCTTCCAAACCGGACCAGCGGGCATGGGAACGCTTTCGGCGAATTCCGCGGTCACCTCCGTGGAAACGTCCGTTCGCTTCGCCATCCACACAGTGGCCGCTACGTAGCACACGAGCGCGGCGAAAAAACACGCGCCTTCCACCCGGCCAAGTGAGCCGTCCCAGAGCAAGGCAGCGCCAACGAGCGTCGCCAGGATCATCACCGGAGTATCGAAACGCAGAATCTGGAGCTGCGCCTTGAGCGGGCAAATGAGCGCCGTGATGCCAAGAATCAGGCCGACGTTAAAGATGTTTGATCCCACGACATTCCCGACCGCAATGGACCCGAGACCGTCCAGCGCTGCCTTCAGACTGACCACCAACTCCGGGGAACTCGTGCCGAACGCGACAACCGTCAGACCCGCGATGAGCGGCGGCAGTCCCAATCGGACGGCGATCGCCGCGCTTCCACGAACCAGTCCTTCGCCTCCGAGGAACAGGCAAACCAATCCGAGCAGAATCAAAATCCACGACTCCATCGCGCGGAAATAGCAGAAACGGGAACCGAATCAACGACCCGCGTTTTTTGAAGATCGCTCCGGGATCGGAACACTCGTGGAATAAATGTTCGGAAATATTGCATTTCCTTCAAAGGCCAATGAATCGCCGATTTTCCAGACACTGTCTGGAATTTCTGACTCGAAACGGACTCGCTCGACTGCGTCTGGCAAATCCACCCATCAAATCCTCGCCGATCTCGCTCACGCCTTTCCTATGCCGTGGTCGCACTACGTCCGGTTGATCAGCCATTCCGCTCGCCCGAAGCCTTCGCCTTTTACCATACGGAAGCCTTACGCGGTGGATGGTCCGTCCGTCAGCTCCGCCGGCAAATGGAAAGCCAGTTTTACGAGCGCACCGCCCTCTCCAAGAACAAAACGAAGGTGCTGGGGGAGGGAAGCAAGGCTCGCCCCGCGGACGCGGTCACCGCCGACGGAAATCAAGGATCCGCTCGTGCTCGAATTCCTCGGCCTGAAGGACGAATACTCCGAGTCCGATCTGGAGAATGCGCTCGTGCATCACCTCGTGCATTTCCTGCTCGAACTCGGCAACGATTTCGCGTTCGTCGCGCGCCAACGTCGCCTCCGAATTGATGACGAATGGTATCGGGTAGACCTGCTTTTCTTTCATCGACGTTTGCGCTGCCTCGTCGTCATCGATGTGAATCTGGGCCGCTTCACGCACGCCGACGCCGGGCAAATGCATCTTTACCTGAATTACGCCAGTGAGCACTGGACCCAGCCGGGACAGAATCCACCGGTCGTTGTCCCTTGATCTTAATCTTGTAGTACGTAGTTCTGAAAATTCTACTGAACGACGGACATCGCTTGCGCCAGATACGCACGCGTCATCAGTACGTTGGCCATGTTGCCACCAACTACATGTTCATTCATCGGGGGTTGGCGCATGTTGAAATTGCTCTCCGCCCATGGCCAGTTTTCCCACGCCGGATAGATGCCCGCTCTGGTGAGGGCGTTTTCGATAGAAGTCCCGCGCCAGATATTGCGCGGCCCCGGTCCCTGAGTCGTCAAACCATCGGGATATGGTCCGCCGGTATAACGGGCGCCGAAGTCAAACGGAACAACCTCACGCGAACCGATTCCCGTGGTGTAACTGGCGTTACTGGGGTTGAGTCCCAGCCCAAACTGCGCCTGGCGCACCATCGCATCGATATATTTGTGGTCGCCGGTCTCACGATGCGCGGCGATGAGATCAAAGCTCTGGCCCAGGCGGTCGTCCCAGTTGTAGCGTTCGGACCCGACGCCGTAAGCTAATTTGGAAATGCTGGCAACTTTGGCGTCGGCAACTTTGAGCAGCGCCTCACGACACTGCTTTTGCAGGGCGGCATCCACATTGGCTTCGGGGAGCAGTGCATATCCAGTAATCGCGGTAAAGCTGCCAAAGTTAGCCTTGGTGAGGTCGCCATCCGGATAAAGGGCGCTCAGGGTGCGCTTGAATTCATCGTGCCACCTGGCTTCGCCGGTCAGGCGATACAGGTTAAACGCCGCCCAGTTTTCGTGCTGACGGGCGTTGCCGTAGATATTGGGGACCTTCGGGTTTCGGGCGGCCCATTCCATCGCGCGAACCGCGCTGTCGCGATAGATTTTGGCGCGGGCTGGGTCGTATTTTTCCAGCACGATGCTCATCTGAGCGGCAGCGGCGGCATACAACCAGCAGCTCTGGGGTGCCGGCGGCGTAATGGCTGTGGGCTGCCCGACGAGCCAGCCCGGCTCGGACGGATGTTCGATGGATTCGATGGCGCTGGGCACGCCGCCATCCGGCTGTTGGATGCGCAAAAACAGATCGGTGCACCAGAGCGCTTCATCCACGATGTCGGGAATGTTGTTTTCGGATTCGGGTAGCTTGAGTTTCAGTTTTTCAAAGTAGGTGGGATTCGATTCATAAACGTCGAGCATCGCGTGCACGGCGCGCATATGACCTTGCGGAAGAATGGAGCGGTCGTAATCGGCCGCGTCGTGCCAGCCGCCCCAAGCCTCGGGTTCGGTTTGATCTTCGAGCAACGAAGCCTGGATGCGTTTGAAAGCGTTGCCGCCAGAGGAGACGGGAAATAACTTGGGGTCGTAAAAGATCGCCGGGTCTGTTTTGTGAACCTTAAAGCCATCGGCGGGATGCATCGTGCGCGGCAGCGGGCGGATGGTATAGGGCGGCTTCAGTTCAATGCCCGAACGCTGGTTGTAAAAGCCCGTCGCTGAAACCCGGGTGACATCGGCCCAAACATTTTCATCGATGCGGAAGGGAAACGAAGTGCCGAGGCCTGGCACCACGACGCGATAAACACCCGGTTCCGAAAACGCGGAGAAATCGAGTTCATAAAGTGGAGCGGGCAAATCGTTGTCGGGATCGGCGTCGCGTTCACGCGCCATTCTTCGATTGGGATTTCCCGGCGCGAGCAATTTGATCTCTCCCTTAAATGCGACGTCACCACTCCGGTCATCCACGATTTGGAAGGTTGTAAAGCCTGACAGATCGGCAGCACCTCCATCACCCATCCACTGGAACATCCGCGCGACTTTTTCGATTTGGCGTGGATGATAACCGGCCTGATTGACCTGGATCGCCTCGCTTCTTAACCGCGCATCATCGAACACAAATGTCACCGGCGCCGCGAACTGGCTGCCCGCACCAAAACTCAGCGTGTAACGTTTGCCTGGCGTCAAAGCGTGCGGCAATTTGAGATAAATCTCGTGTCGGTTGGTGCTTTCCTGGAGATTTTTGTCCGTCCATTCCCAGATTTGCGGATTTGTTTTTCGAAAGACCTGGAGAGGCTTAATCGAATTCTTAAAAGATTCGTCGTCGCTCGATGAAATGGTGTAATTGGAGGGCGTCATCGCCCGTTGCAGGTTCAAATCTTCGCCTTCGCGTTTAAAGGCAGGGGAGTAAAAATCTTCCTTCACTCCCACCACATCACCGATGAAAACTCCCTTGCGAAAGATCTGCCGATTCCCGAAGAATTGACTCCCCTGCTGGCCGTAATTTTGTGGCCCGGTGCGACGAATATCGTCGCCGGGCTCTGCTACATAAGGCAGCACCGGCCCGGCCCACAGTTGCCCGGCATCAACGACAATTGCCAAGACATCAGGCGCAGCAAGGTAGAGGTGGCGTAGCTTGGGTTTACCGGTGGCGAGGCCGTCTTCGATGCCTTGCACTAACTCTGGTTGTGATCCCTGATAAGCGGGGTTTTCCGGGTTTTGAGCGTGAGCGTCGGGTGTGATTAGAACGGCGAGGTAGCCGAGGATTGCCAGGGAGAGCAGAGATCTCTTCATTGTTTTTGGGGGTATGGAAGCGTGCTTTTTTTTGAGGATCAAATCGCGTTGCAAATCTATTGACGCTTTTCTTAAGGGCTAGAATTTTTCGGTGGTTGGCCCGAATCGAGGCCGATCGGCCCGATGATCATCGCTTATAAGGAACAGGATGTTCGGCGGTTTTTTCCATGGAGGTGGACGTGAGATCGTCAGCGCGAGGCCGCGGTGTCGGAACCGCCCGGTACCGCCCGAACGAGAAGTTTCTCGGTGGCTCCGGCGGCGGTGGATAGGGTGATGACGATGCGGCTGAGGCCGGGGTTGGGCGAGTCCTGAATGGCGCGGGGTTGCGAGACATCCTGCACCTCGACGGTGGCGGAATCGGGAAGTTCGAACCGGAGCGCGAGCGATTTGCCGTCCTGCTCGAGCGTGAGGCCGGTGGGGGTGCGGGTGACCTTTGCTCGGGTGAGCCATTGCCATGAGGCGGCGGTGGCGCGATCGGCGGCGGTCCATTCGTCCTCGATGCTAAGCGTGCGATCGGGGTGCAGCTTCACGGTGCGCTCGACGCGGGCAACCTGGCCTGCGTAGAGCGGTGAAAGCCCGACGAAGTTGCTCAACGTGCCGTCGGCGGCGTCGGGAAGGGCGCGGATCTCGGCGTTGCCGTTCACGTTCTGATAAGCGCCGTCGAAGCGCAGGATGTTATGACCCTCCGGGCCGACACGGAAGGTTGTCCAGCGACCGCTGTTCTGGGTGTAGTCCCAGAGATCGAAACCCGCCTTTCGCATGGTGTTGTAGTTTTCGCTGCCGAGGTCCACGGCCCAGCGGACGCCGTCGGATTCGAGGATGAAGCTGCCGACATCCATCTGGGCGTGGGAGTGGTTGGGTGTGCCGCCTTTGATCGCGAGGAACGAGGCGGTGCGGTCGCCCCAGGCGCTTCGCATAACGGCGAGAGGGAGGACGCCGGAGGCGGTCCAATGCTGCGGGCGCGAGTCCTGGCCGGCGGGCATCGTGGGGTCCCACCAGATGAGCTCGAGGGGCAGGTGGCGATGGGATGAGTATTTGCGTCCCGCGACGGAGTCGGTGCCGCCGGTGATGATGGCGTGGTTGCGATCAAAGGCGGCGAGCTTGGCGCGGGCGATGGAGCGGTCGCGCCGCTCGCGCGCGAACCATAGCATGATGGGATCTTCGTCGAGGTAGTCTTCGCCGGAGTCGGAGTAGTTGTAGCCGCGGCCGGTGGGCGTCATCATCTGCTCGGCGTAGTCGGAGGTCTTGAGAAAACCGGGATACAGTTCCAGGCCGCAGCCGGTGCCGAGCGCGCTGCGGAGCGCCTCGACGAGGATGACGTGAAAGCCGGTGCCATACGCCCAGTAGCCCGGGCCCTCGGCGCAGGTGCCATCTGGGGCGTAGGTGGCGCCGACGCGGTCAAAGTTGTTCACCGCGCGCTCGACGACCTTGCGGGC
>JBGTDR010000009.1:0-8095 GCA_041748215.1 Chthoniobacterales bacterium | reverse complement strand
AGCATGGGCGCGGATGCGGGCGAGCTCGGCGGCGGCGAGGTCGGGCCGGTCGTTTTCGCGTGCGAACCAAAGGGCGGCGGCGCTGTAACCACGGTCGGAACGATTGTCGGCGTAGTTAAAAAAGTCGCCGGTTGGGCCGGTGACCTGATCGAGGAAGGCGGCAGTGTCGAGAAAGCCGGGGAATTTTTCGAGATCGTGGCTGGTGCCGAGGACGGAACGCAACGCTTCCAGCTGGATGAGGTGATAAGTGGTGCCGAAATTCCAATAGGTCGGACCCTCGGGGTAAACTCCGGCGGGGGCGTACGAGGCGGCGGCGCGAGGCAGGTTGGCGAGCGAGCGATTGATGACGCGGCGGCTGAGATCGGGGTCGCGCTCCGCAACGGCAAGGGCGGCGACGACGAGACCGCCGTGGCAAACCTGGTTCCAATTGTGGTCGGCCCAGATCCACCCCATTTTGACCTCTTCGGTCACCGAGGAGACAAGGGCTTCGCGGTGGATTTTACCGGCGAGAGTCTCGCGTTCGGCAGGTGTGAGATCGGCGTGGAGCCAGTCGTAAGCGAGCGAAAGGGTGAACGCGGCTTCGGCGGTATCGAGAAAATGACCGCGCGGCCAGGGTTGCGCGACGAGACCTTCGATGACGGTGCGGGCGGCAGCGAGGTAACGCGGATCGTCGGTAAGGCGGTAGACAATGGCGAACGTGAGGATGCGGCGTTCGGCGTCACGCACGGCAATGAGGATATTGTGCGGATCGGCGGCGTAATCGATTGGAGGGGCGGTGAGCCACGTGTTGGCGCGGGCGCGGAGGAGGGCGAGAATTTCGGCCGACGCGGGGTCGGTGCGCACTTGCTCGCGGAGTTCGGTCCATCGAGCGCCGTTGACCAGGAGGCGAGGGTGCGGGGGCAGCGAAGCGAGGTCCGCGGCGGTAACAATTTCAGGCGGATTCGCGAGGTCAGCGGGCGGGGGCAGATCAGCTGCAATCAAATTGGCCATCAGAATCGGGCAGAGGCAAACGAGGGTAAGGCGGGGGCGCATGAGTGGGTGGTGGGAAAACGTCAGGCCGTCACCGTGGTGGCTTCCTGAGCGACGATGGCCATGGCAGAGGCGAAACGCTCCCGCACCAAGGCAGAAGCACGCTCGGCTTTGGCACGGGCGGCGGCGGGATCGCGAGCAATCGCGAGCACGGCGGGGGCGACGCCGGCGCACTCATCAGGCTGGTCGAGATCGAAGAGCCAATCGCCGAGTCCGATGTCACGCCACATGATCCCCTTGCTGCTTTGCTCGGCCCATCGGCAGACGATGGCGGGGATGCCGTGACCGATGCACATGATGGGGCTGTGTTGCTCGTGGCCAAAAAGTCCGGCGGAACGGCGGTAAACGCTGATTGCCTCGTCGGGTAGCCAAAACGTCTCGCGCCAGACGCAGCGGGCGCGAACGTCTGCGGGAAGGCGCTCCAACAACATCGCGCGCGTGATCTCCATCTGGCTTTCGTCCTCCGGGCAGATGAGGATCTTCATCGAGGTCTCGCGGGTCACGGCGATGATGGCATCGAGCAACGGAGCGTGATCGGCAATCTTTTTGTCCTCGTTGCGCGCGTGTTGGTCCGGATTGAACGGCCAGCCATTCTTGGAAGGCATCAGCCAAAACGGCGTGTAGCGCAGTCGCGAGATGCAGCAAAGAAATTGCCCTTCCGCCAAATCGTGGGCGGCGAGAAACGCATCCGCGCGGGCGTCGTCGCGGAGATCGGTCGCGAATGCGGTGTCGGGTGCCCACTCCATGCGAGGAGCGTGCACGCCCTCGGACTCGGCCAACGCCAGCGAAACGGTGTCGCGGAAAAACACAAAACGGGCGCGCGAAAGCGTGTCGCGTTCGGGGATGCCGTAGAGCCCGTAGGTGACACCGAAGACGCCGAAATTCCGACCGGTGCGTTTGACAAACGCCTCGGCGTGCGCCCAGCCGAGGGTGGCGGGGCCGGAGCCGTGCAGGAAAAAATCCGAGCGGTCGATGGCTGCGAGGGTGTCAGGATCCGTCGGGAAACCGGAGGCATCGAGTTTGCCCTCGACGATCTGGAGACGGGGAAAGCGGCGCAGGAGCAGATCGCGCGCGGCGGGTGTCAGCGGGTTGTAAGCCCACAGTGTGATTTCGGAATCCGGCAGGTGGCGCTCCAGCAGGGCGAGCGCCCCCGGGGTGTGTGCGATGTCGCCGATATTGACGACCTGCCACGCCGAGCAGAGCAGAATACGCGGAGCGTGCGTGCGTCCGGATCTGAGAGATTCACTGTGACGGTCGGATGAGGCGTGTTGAGAAATGGAGTGGTTCATGGGATGCGTGTTCTCCGTGGTGACGGCGGATTCGCTGGGAATGGCGCTGGGGGGATGCCGTCCATGGTCTCATTGCCATCGAACGGCGGGCGTTCGAAATGGGAATGTTTTCTTCGCGAATCGTTACGCGTTCGATCCTGTGGGAGATCGGCGCAAATGAGAAGCGGGTTCGCCATGATTCCGGCCGCGCACAGCGGGACTCAACGATTTTCAGCGATCGCAGTATTCCGCGGCTGTGTTGCACGTCCGACTTGGCGATGCGCGCGCGGGCTCCTTCCGACGATCGCGCGAAATCGGGTCGAGAAATAAAATGGATCGCTGAAACCCGTCGCGTCGGCGATTTCCCCGACGGTCAGGTCCGTGCGTTCGAGCAATTCCCGGGCGTGTTCCAGGCGATCGCGTTCCCAGTATTGCCGCGGACTTTGACCGACCTGTGCCTTGAACAACTCCGAAAACCGCGAGGCGGAAATTCCAGCGGCGCGGGCGACCATTCCCAGTTCCAGCCGCCGCCGCGGATCTTCGGTGATGTAGTCGAGTGCCCGGCGAATGCGTTCGTCGATTCGATCCGTGGCTGCGCGGGGATTTTCCAGATCGCACCAAAGCAGGACTTCATGGAGGGCATTCAACGCAAAGGCTTCGCGGCGACGCAAATGCCGCCGCGACAGCAGGACCACCCGGCGGAATGCCGCCTCTACTGCGCGACGCCGAGGCACGTCGTCAATCACGAGATCCAGCACGCCGGGGCCGATCTCCGGCCAGTGCAGAAGTTCCAGCCAGTCCTTCGGCGGAACAAAATGAGCCCAGAGGAGCTCCCAGTGTTTCGCCGGTCCGGTGTGGTAATCCTGGGCGGCTCGGGGTTGATACAAAATCAGGTGCCCCGGCCCCGTGATCTTCACGCCGAGGGGCGTCGTGATTTTTCCGGCTCCGGCGACGGTGTAAAGAAGCAGCCAGTCGTTGGTGCCCTCGGGCCTCCACCCACCGTACCGGCCGCCGCGGTCGAAATGCCCCGCAAGCAACGGCCCGGCGGGAGGAGATTGAGTGATAGCGCGACCCAGCATAAATCGGATGATTTCAAAGGTTTTCAAGACGTTCAACCATTCTCCCGATCCCACTCGAATGGTAACCATTCAGTCATGAAGCTCATTGATTCCCACCTGAACTCCATCATGACACCGTCTGTAGAGGAATTGACCGCGTTGAGTGATCAGTATGAATCCCAAGGTTATGCCCTGGCGCGTGGACTGTTCGATCCGCACGAAGTCGAAGAGATCAAATCGCGGTTCATGGAAATCCAGCGTGACGGCATTCCCGGCATTTACGAACCGGGCAAACCAGGTGAAGCCGGATCCGATCCCAATGACCCGCTCAACCAGTTTCCGCGGTTCATTCATCCGCACCTTCACGACCCGATGGCATTCCGTTACCTGCTCGACCCGCGCGTTGGCGCAATCCTGGAAACTCTGCTCGGCGAACCCGCTCTCGCCGTGCAAACGATGTTTTATTACAAGCCGCCCGGTGCGCGCGGTCAGGCATTACACCAGGACCAATTTTACCTGCTGGTCGAACCCGGCACATGCATGGCGGCCTGGACGGCAATCGACGATTGTGATGCTGAGAATGGCGCGATGATGGTCGTGCCCAACACCGACGGAGACGAGGTCGTGTGCCCGGAGGATAGTGCCAACACCGCAGCTTCCTTCACCAAACACTACGTTCCCGTCCCGAAAGGCAGGAAACCCGTGCTGGTTCCGATGAAAGCCGGCGACACGCTATTCTTCAATGGCTCGCTGATCCACGGCTCCGGACCAAATCGCTCGAAGGACCGCTTCCGACGTTCGTTCATCGCCCATTACGCGACCGGTGACGCCGAGAAAATCGGAGCCTATTACCAGCCCGCCTACCACATGGACGGGACCGAGGCAGGCCTCGCCACGAACGGCACGGGCGGACCATGCGGCACGGCGTGGAACGGCGGAGTCCACTGAAAGGAAAACCCCTCCGCATCGTAGCTCGTCGGAGGCGCGGCGGGGGATCACGGCGCGGACGGCGGGGGGGCGGAGCGGCCCCAGGTCGTGGGTTCTTCGCTCATGGTGAAGGCGAGAGTGACGTCGCCTTCCAGTTCCGCGTGGCGGAGCCAGGAGCGGTCGATGGGTTTGCCGTTGAGGGTCAGCGCGGCGACGTGTTCTCCTTTGCCGGAGCGGGTGATGGTCAGTTTGCCCGCGTCGGGACGATCGAAGACCGCACGCTCCACGAGCGGGGAATTGACGAAGTAGTAGCCTTGCCCGGCGTTGGGGAAAAGGCCGAGAGCGCCCCAGACGTAGTAGCTCGACATGGCACCGCTGTCGTCGTCGCCGGGGTAACCCTTGAGCGAATACCGTTCGCCGGTGATGGAGCGCACGGTGCGAGCGGCGAGGTCGGGACGGCCGGCGAAGTGGAAAATCTGCGGAACAAGAAACGCGGGCTCGTTCCAGAAATCGATCAGGCGGGATTCGATGGCGTGTTCGAGCCGGGCGGCAGCGCGTTCCGGGCCGCCCATGAGTTCGATGAGGCGGGCGGGCTGGTGCGGCACGAAGTAGGAGTAGGTCCAGGAATTGGACTCGTAGAAGGTGCCGTTCCACGAACCGCCGTTCTTCTTGAGGTCGAACGGCTCGACCCAGCTTTCGTCCGATTTGCGCGGCACGATGAAGCCGCTGAATCCGTCGCTCTCGGCCTCGGGTTTCCACAGTTTTTCCCACTGACGCGAACGTTTGCCCCAGGCCTCGGCCTCGGCGGAGTGGCCGAGGTCACGGGCGACCTCGGCGGCGAGGAAATCGTTGTAGGCGTATTCGAGCGTGTAGGACGACGACATGACGCTGTCGGGGATCCAGCCCTGGCCGCGGTAGATTTCGGCGTCACTGCGGCCAGGCAGGCCTTCGCGGCGCTTCTCGGCGTTGTGGCGCAGAACGGCGAAGGCAGCTTCCCAGTCCACGCCGCGCAGGCCCTTCGCGTGGGCGTCGGCAATGATGTTGTCCACGTTGTTGCCGCCCTGTTCGCCCCAGGTGCGGTTGTTGCCGGCGACGAAGGTGTCATCGACCATGTTGTCCACGCGCTGACGTTCGACGAATGATTGGATCGTGCCGCGCACGAGGTCGGGATTCAACCAGACGTGAAGCGGGTAGAGGGTGCGCCACGTGTCCCAGACGGCGTAGTGGTCGTCCCACATCGGCGCGTCGGCGGCGAAACGTGCGAACTCGCCGGTGCGTTCGCGCGGCATGATCTGGGCGTGGTAAAGCGCGGTGTAAAATTGTGTGCGTTGGGTGGGCGTGAGGCCTTCGACCGTGATTTTGGCGAGGGCTTTTTGCCAGGTTTCGCGAGCGGTGTTGCGCAGTCCCTCGTAATCCCAGGCGGGGATCTCGGCGTGCAGGCGCTCGCGAGCCTGCTCGACGCTGCGGAACGAGACGCCGATCTTGAAAAGAACGGGGCGGTCCTGTCGGGTGTCGAGGCGGACGTAGGCCCCGACGCGCTCCTGTTCCGCGGTGGCGCGGACGCTCGTCGAGGCGGGGTAGATTTTGCCTTCGCGCCAGGTGCCGAAGGCTGCCGGGGTCGGTTCGAGTTCGGCGTGGAAATACACCGTGTGGGCGCGGCCGCCAAAACCGCCCGCGTAGGTGCTTTGGCCAGTCCACACGCGACCCTTTTCGTTCAGCGTCACCTCGGAGTCGCGGACCTTGCCCTTGATGTAGGGCACGACGTCGATGGCGATGGAATGGGCAAGATCGAGGACGAGGTGGGCCTGATCGGACGTCGGGAAGGTGAAGCGGTAAAGCGCGGAGTGGCGCGAAGGAACGACCGAGGTCAGAATGTCGTAGCGGGTGAGCCGGGCCTCGTATTCGTAGGCGCGGGCTTTGACGTCGGACATGGGCGAGTCATGGGCGTCGGGCGCGACGGCGAGGCCGATTTGCGGCGAGACGAGAAGGTTGCCGTATTGGCCCCAGCCGGTGCCACTTACGTGGAGCTGGCTGAAGCCACGAATCGGACGCTCGCGATGGTAACCGTCGTGGCCACCCTCGAGAGTGTCGGGGCTCGGATGTATCGAGGCGTTGGGCAGCGCGGGACCAATGACAGTGCTCCCCTGTCCAATCACGCCGATCATCGGATCGACCGCGTCAGCGAGATTCGCCGGGGCCGCAGGAGCGGATGCGAACGCAAAAAGCGCGAATGTGGGGCAGGTAAACAGACGGAATAAAGGGCGCCTAGAAAGGAGGGCTGGCATGGGGGGGAGGGAATTTCTGCGAGGCCCCCCAGGGTGCGCTGAGGGCCGCGGCGGTGAAACCAAGGAGCGAACTTTATGTAAGGTGCGCCGGAGGTTAATCTTCGCTTCCATCATGGGATGGCACGGATCAAGGGATTTCCATCCGTGCTCACAGTGAATTCCGTGATTCGAACTCTCCGCCCCTAACGTCTATCTTAAAGGTAACGTTGCGCCGAGTGGCCGATCAAAGGGAGATTTGCCAGGGGTCAGGCGAAGGGCAGACGAGGTGCTATTCGACAATGCTTCCGCGACCGTCGGGCCAATCACCTTCAGTGGAAGCGGTCGTGGAAGCCGGAGATTCGCCCGACCGGCGGAGTCGGCCGCGGTTCATGGCGCGGGGGCATCGTTGACCTGGGCGAGGTATCCCAGCGACAGCCGCCGATTGGCCATACCGCCGGCGATGGCGGATGTTGTGAGATCGGGATGCGGAAATACGAGGCAGCCCGCGGTGGCCCGGATCACAGTTCGAGGGTGAGGACGCATTGTTCTCCCTTCCACAAGGGTCGCGATTTGTCGGCGATGATTGGGGCGCAATCCTGCCACGCCTTCAGCGTGATGGTGGCGGTCGCCGGGGTGATCTCGCCGTCGACCTTCACGCCGAGCCGGCTATGGAAGTTGCCGAAACGCACGGGAGAGTCGTGCACGCGGCATGGCGCCACCTCGAGCCGGCCCCAAAAATCGCTCACGACATTGTGCGCGAGGCTCTGGGCAACGAGGCCGTGCGTGGCCATGTAGAACGACTGGCGCGTGGTGCCGCTCGTCTCGTAGAACTGGACGCCGGCGGGATCGGTGTAATGCGCCGGGTGGATGTTGGCCCAATCTTTGAGCCAGCCATCCGCGTCGCCGAGATGGGAACTGGCGAGAAGGAATTCGCCGAGCGTCCAGCCAAAAAATGGGGATCGGCGGCCCGGTTGGTGGTCGCGTAGCGCAGCGCGTGGGCGGTGCGTTCGGCGGCGAGCGGCGCGGATTCGACGGGGAGGTAAGCCAGCCCGTTGAGCTGCACGGGATGTTTCTGTCGGCCGAAATCCGCCGCCCCGGCGCCCGCTGAGGAGTGGTAAAATCCCTGCTCCGAGAGCAGCGAATCGAAGGCCAGCCCCTCGGCGAGAATCCGCCCGTAGGCGCCATCGGCATCCAGGCCGTGGGCGATCGCCGTTTGAAAGGCGTATTTGGCCCCGTAAAGGATGCAGAGGAAGTTTTTCTGGTCGCTGCCGCCCGCCTCGTCCTGGCCCAGGCTCGGGGTGAGGAAAAAATGCCAGCGGCCGTCGGTTTCGCGACGGCAAAAGCTCCGAAAAAACCGCGCGACCTCCCCGATGAGCGGCGTCGCGTTTTCCCGCGTCCACGCCGGATCATCCACCATCTGGCCGGTCTCGTGCGCCATGCGGGCGAGGTAGGCGGCATTGACGTTCGACCACGTTCCCGCTTACGGCGAGTCTTTGGTCGGCGCGGTGAAGCGCGGCGCAGAATATGGATACACCGAGGAACGATCCGA
>JBGTDR010000008.1:0-65823 GCA_041748215.1 Chthoniobacterales bacterium | reverse complement strand
GCCGCCGCTTCGTCCGCCCGCAACATCGCGAGGCGCGCCTCGGCAGCCTCCCGTCGGCCGGACGCTGACGAAATGTTCCCGCGCAGAGCGTTGAGCTGGCTCTCGAGCTGCTGGACCTCGGCGTTGATTTGATTCGACGTGCGCTCGACGGCGACCCGTTCCTCGCGCACCGTCCGCACCCGTTCGTTGGCCTCGCCGAGTTGCTGTTCGCCCGTTCGCAGGAGAGTAATCATTTCCGCGATCATCTCGTCCGTGCGCACGATCTGACTTTCCTGCTCGCGCAATTTTTCCTCGCCACCAGCGATCTCCAGCCGATTGCGTTCGATCATTTCACGCGCTTCGTCGCAACGCTCCGCGTTCGTTGCCATGCGGTTCTCCGCCGACACGATCCGGTTGCGCTGGGTCTGAATGTTGTCGCGCACCTCGGCCGCCTGCTGCTCGAGCTCACCGAGCCGTTCGCGGAAAATTCCCAACTCGAGCTCCTGCTCTTCGATCTCGCGTTCGTGAATCTGCCGCCGCTCCTCGCTCGCGCCCAGCTGATCCCTCACCTGCTCCTGCTCGGTCCGCAGCGCTGCGTAATTCCGGTGCGACAGGTGCGTGTCGAAGGTTCGCAAATCCTCCATCAGCGCCTGATACCGCCGCGCCTTGCCCGCCTGCCGCTGGAGCGATCCGATCTGGCGTTTGACCTCTTTGATGATGTCAGTCACCCGCAGCAGGTTCGCTTCGGTGTATTCCAATTTCCGCAGCGCTTCTTTTTTCTGCGCTTTGTATTTGGTGATGCCCGCCGCCTCTTCGAAAATGGCCCTCCGGTCCTCCGGGCGGCTGCTCAGGATCGCGTCGATCTTGCCCTGCTCCATGATCGAATACGCACTGCGCCCGATCCCGGTATCCATGAAGAGCTGGTGAATGTCCCGCAGTCGGCACGGCGATTTATTGATGAAATATTCGCTTTTCCCGTCACGAAAGACCCGGCGGGTGATGCGCACCTCACTCCACTCGACCCCGAGCTCTTTTTCGCACTCGGTAAATGTCATCGACACCTCCGCCATGCCCAACGCGGCACGGCTGTCCGTTCCGCTGAAAATCACGTCGGCCATCTCGCCGCCGCGCAGCGCTTTGGCCGATTGTTCCCCCAAAACCCACCGCAGCGCGTCCAGCACATTGGATTTTCCGCAACCGTTCGGGCCGACCACCGCCGTCACCCCCGGATTGAAGGTCAGGATGGTCTTTGGCGCGAACGACTTGAAGCCGACCATTTCGAGGGATTGTAGATGCATGGGTTCTCCTCTAGGGTTCTTGCGCCGGAGGTTAGGACCGAAATCCCTCGCGCATCAACCGAAAAAACACAATCCCCGGTAGAAAAACCAACCCGCGACCACAATATCTTGTGTATGAACCCAAATGACCCCCGCATCGAAGCGCTCTACGAGTTTCTCCGTTTCCCCAGTGTCTCGACCCAAAGCGAGCACACTCCCGACCTCGTAGCCTGTGCCGAATGGGTCCACGAAAAACTCACGTCGCTGGGCCTCGAATCGACCATTCACCCCACGGGTGGCCAGCCGGTCGTCGTCGCCCGCAGTGTCCCGGATCCCGACAAACGCACCGTGCTCATCTACGGTCATTACGACGTTCAGCCCGCCGAGCCGCTCGACCTCTGGCTCTCCCCTCCATTCGTGCCCACGCTGCGTGATGACCGCATTTACGCCCGCGGTTCGACCGACAACAAAGGTCAGATCCTCGCCCACATTCTCGGCGTCGGCGAAACTCTCGCCCGCGACGGCACCCTGCCCGTCAACGTGATTTTTCTGATCGAAGGCGAAGAGGAAATCGGCAGCCCGAACCTCGAAGCCTTCCTGCTCGCCCACCGATCTGACCTTGCTTGCGACGTCATCGCCCTCTCGGACAATGGCATGGTCGCTGATTTTTTTCCCACGCTCTCCTACGCCATGCGCGGCATTGCGGCCATGGAGGTGCGCGTGACCGGCCCGAGCGTCGATCTCCATTCGGGCGTTTACGGCGGTGCCGTCATGAATCCGGCCACCGCGACCGCCCGCCTCGCCGCCAGTCTGCACGACTCTGACGGCCGCGTACTCATCCCCGGATTTTACGACGACGTCCTGGCCATGCACGATTGGGAACGCGCCGCCGCCGCGGCGTCACCGGTCACCGATGACGACATTCTCGCCCAGACCGGCTCGCCCGCGCTCTTCGGCGAAGCCGGCTACAATTCGGTCGAACGGATCGGAGCCCGGCCAACCGCCGAAGTCAACGGCATCGGCGGAGGTTACCAGGGCGAAGGCACCAAAACGGTGCTTCCCGCCAGCGCTTTTCTCAAACTCACGTTCCGCCTTGTGGCCAATCAGGATCCCGCCACGATTCTCGATCTCGCCGAAACCTATCTCCGGGCTCAGTGCCCGCCCGGCGTCTCGCTCGAAATCGTTCGAGGTCACAGCGGAGAACCGTATTTCACCGATCCGATGTCGCCCGACGGCCGTGCCGCCCAAGCCGCCCTGCGCGAGGTCTTTGAACGCGATCCCGCCCTGCATCGCGAGGGTGGCAGCATTCCGATTCTCTCGAGTTTTAAGAAAGTTCTCGGTGCCGACTCCCTGCTGCCCGCCCTCGCCTCCCCGGATTGCGCCGCCCACTCCCCCAACGAAAATTTCCCCGTCCGAAATTTTCTCGCCGGCATCACTCTCAACCAAATCCTGCTCGCCGAACTCGCCCGCGTGCCCCGTACCGGCATCCACGGCTACCGCGGCGACGTCCCCGATCTCACCGCCACCTCCCACACCGCCTGATAACCCAATCTTTCCCAATTTTCCCCTTGCCGTGCTCCATCCTGGAGTTATTTTACCTTTCCAATCGCGGGATGGAGCAGTCTGGTAGCTCGTCAGGCTCATAACCTGAAGGTCGTAGGTTCAAATCCTACTCCCGCAACCAATTTAAAAACCTCACAAACAGCAGTTTGTGAGGTTTTTCTTTTTTAAGACGAGGCTGAAGTAGGGCGAGGCGCGCTGGAAAATTGGCGGCTTCATGCGATCGAGGACACGGTCCAATGAAAGCTTGCACGGCAGCGCTAGCAGAAACGTCCAACGGATTACGGGAATTCTCAGCGCAATCCGCCAGCTCACGATAATCAGTTCTCGATCAGCCAAGTCACCCTGCGAACGATTTTCCATGATGCTTGTCCGTGAAGACGTTCTTCAGGTTCGTGCTCCGGCTCTGTGTTTTTACGTCCTCCGCGGGTCGGATGGTCTGTATTTGATTGATGGGGGATTTATTGGGGGTCGTTACCTGCTCCGACGCGCGCTCCGGCAATGCGGGTGGGAGCACCTTCCGATCAAGGGCATCCTGATCACTCACGGACATCTCGATCACGTCCTGAATGTCGCGACCATTTCGAAGGAAACGGGTGCGTGGATCGCTGCGCCCCGTTTGGATGCGTTGCATTACGCCGGGCGCTACGCCTACCGGAACTTCGCCCGGGTTTGCGGTTGGCTGGAGGCCGTTGGCAGACCGTTATTTCGATACAGGACCTTTTCGGTGGATCATTGGCTGGACGATCTTTCGGTCCTTCCCATCTGGCATGGTCTGACTGCGATTCATTTACCCGGGCACACGGAAGGGCACATGGGCTTCTATTGTGCTCCCTTGCGGTTGCTCTTCAGCGCGGACCTTTTTGCGAGTTACGGCGAAAACGCGCATTTACCTCCTGCCATATTCAACGACAAACCCGAGCTGATCCCTGCAAGTGTCTCGCGTGCTGTTTCCCTCGATCTTACCGGCGTGCTCCCGAACCACGGTGATTCCTCGTCGCCAGCCACGCACCTGGAGCGATTAAAACGGCTCAGGCGAAAGATGAGCTGAGGCGGGCGGGATTGTTACAAATCCAACGTCAAGCGATGGGGATTTTTTCCACTGACGCCCGGTCGCAGGGTGGCGTTGACCGGGCGAGATTGTGAGCCGAATTGACCAGACCGACATGCGAAAACGCCTGGGGATAATTCCCGACGAGCCGATTGCTCCGGGGTTCGAATTCTTCCGACAATAATCCGAGCGGTGAACAGATGCCGAGCAGTCGCTCGAACAGTTCTCGCGCTTCGTCCATGCGACCGAGCAACGCATAATTGTCCACCAGCCAGAACGAACACGGCAAAAAGGAGCCCTCACCCGGTGGCAAGCCGTCCTCAGCCTCCGAGGTGTGGTATCGCAACACAAAACCATCGACGCTGAGTTGGCGCGCGATGGCATCGACCGTCGAAATGACACGAGGATCCTCCGGCGGGAGAAAGCCAACCAACGGAAGCATCAGGATGCTCGCGTCGAGCACGGTCGAGCCGTAGGACTGCGTAAAAGCCCCGACCGTGCGGTTGTAACCGCATTCGCAAATCTCTTCATGCAATTCGTCGCGCAACGCGCGCCACTTCTGCATCGGCCCCTCCAGATTGAAATCCTGTACGGCCTTCACCGCTCGATCAAAAGCCACCCAAGCCATCACTTTGGAATGGGTGAAGTGGCGACGCGGTCCGCGCACTTCCCAAATTCCCTCGTCCGGTTGTTTCCACCCGATTTCCAGAAAATCCAGCAGAGCCGTCTGGACCCGCCACGCGTTGAGATCCGGAGAAATGCCGATCGATCTTGCCTGGTGCATCGCATCCATGACTTCGCCATAAACGTCGAGCTGCAGCTGTTCGGACGCGGCATTCCCGATTCGCACCGGCCGCGAATTTTCGTATCCAGCCAGCCAGTCGATTTCGAATTCACTCAGGCGACGCTCACCCGCCGCTCCGTACATGATCTGAATTTCGGATGCGTCACCCGCAACCGCCCGCAGGAGCCAGTCCCGCCAGGCAACGGCCTCATCGACATAGCCGGAATTCATGAATGCCATGAGCGTGAACGTGGCGTCCCGGAGCCAGCAGTAGCGGTAATCCCAGTTGCGTACGCCGCCGATCAGCTCGGGAAGCGACGTCGTCGCGGCGGCAATAACCCCACCCGTCGGATGGTAGGTCAGCGCCTTCAGTGTGATCAACGAACGCAAGACCTGATCCCGCCACTCGCCCTGATAGTTGCATTGCGAGCACCAATCCCTCCAAAAGTTTTCCGTTTCGCGAAGCTGCTCAGAAACATCTCCCATGTCTGGCGCGGGCTCATGGGAAGGGTGCCAGACGAGGCTGAATGCGACCGATTCTCCCTCGCTGACCGTGAATTCCGCCACGGTCGAGAGGTTCTCACCGTGGGTCGGGACGTCACTGGTCAGGTGGAATGCGTCCGGTCCGGCAACGGCGGAAATCCCACCGTCGCAGCTGCGCACCCACGGCACGATTTTTCCGTAGTCGAAGCGAATCGTCATCCGGGAAGACATCGAAACTGTGCCGCGAACGCCTTCGACGATTCGGATCAAATCCGGTGCCTTGTTTCGGGGCGGCATAAAATCGATGACACGGACTTCTCCGTCCGCCGTCGAGAACACGGTTTCGAGCACCAGCGTCTCGGGCCGGTAACGCTGCCAGGATTCGCCGGGAGCAGTCGGTGCGATCTTCCAACAGCCATTGTCGCCGTCACCGAGGAGCGCGGCGAAAGCCGCCGGTGAATCGAAGCGCGGCATGCACAGCCAGTCGATTGAGCCGTTCGTCCCGACCAGCGCGCCGGTTTCCATGTCACCGATAAATCCGTAGTTTTCGAGTTTCATTCTAATATCGCGTGACTTGATGCGTCATGCCGCCATCGACAAAATAGGTGCTGCCGGTGACGTACGACGCCTCCTCGCTCGCCAGAAACACGGCCACCGAGGCCACCTCGTTCGGCCGTCCAAACCGGCCGAGTGGAATCTCCGAAAGCGCGTTTTTTTGTTCCTGAGGATCGTCAAGGACCGCCTGATTGATCGGTGTGGCAATCGCGCCCGGCGCGATGTTGTTCACCGTGATGCAGTGCGGAGCAAGTTCCACCGCGAGGTTGCGCGCGAGCATTCGCATGCCGCCCTTCGAAACGCAGTAGGAAGTGAAGCCCTCGAACGGGATGTCTTCATGCACGGAGGAGATGTTGATGAGCCGTCCGCCACCGCCTTGTTTCACCATCTGCCTCGCCGCCGCCTGGCAGAGAAAAAAAGCCGCGTCCAGATTCACCCCAAGCACCTTCCGCCAATCGTCCTCGGTCGCGTCGAGGAAGGGAGCCCGAATCTCGATCCCCGCATTATTGACGGCCACATCAAGGCGCCCAAAACGCTCGACCGTCGCCGCCACCATCGCGCTGACCTCCGCGAAGGAACTCACGTCGGCGGCGAAAACCAAAACCGGAGCATCCAATTCCGCCGCGAATTTTTCCGCTTCGCCCAAATCCGATGGCAGGCAATTGACCACGACCCGCGCGCCCTCGTTTGCGAATCTTTTGCACAATGCCCGGCCGATTCCTCCGATCGCACCCGTCACCAGCATCACCCTTCCTTCCAGCCGTTGCATAAAGAAGCTTCGAATCTGGCGCTTGCCGTGGTCCCCTCTGCGAAGAGGATGATCCGAACTCGTGCGAATGAAAACGCCAACGCCGTTTCCCGCCGCTTACCAGGAAACTGCCGTCGTTTCCCTCCTCTCGATGACCATCCCAGCGAACATTTTCGCGACGTCATTAGCCGCCATGGATTTCGATCAAATCTTCAACCTGATCGAAGGAATTTTATGGATTGGGATTGCGGCCGGACTGATCCACCAGTCCAGATCAAAAAAGCGATTCAGAGGTTTGCTGATCGGCTCCGCGATCGCGTTTTTCCTGTTTGGAATCAGCGATTTTATCGAAATCCAAACCCGGGCGTGGTACCGACCGTGGACTCTGCTCGCACTCAAGGTCGGCTGTGTCGTTTTTTTGATTTTTCAATTTTTCAGGTATCTGAAAATCAAGCCGAGACCCCACGACGCGAGTTTTGGTGACCATTCATCGACCAAGGAATGATGACCCATCCGTCCCGGAGGACGAAACGATGACTCGTTAGATCGATGCGCTCACCGAATCGTCGCAACGGGTGGCTGCGAGAAATTTTCCGACCAGCACGATTCGAACGACGTAACGGGAGGCAGTATGGAAATTCTCCCCTGCAGAGGTGAATCGTTGAAGCAGGCTCAGGCACTTGTGAAATCGGTCTTCCGCTGGATGTCCCCGATCGAAGGGCTCAGTTTTTTACTCATCACCCATCCCCGAAGCAGGATTACCCGGCTGCTCAAAGCTGTCTCGGGCATCAAGGATGTCGTGGCGTTCGACGTATCGACCGACGTGTCCGGACGGGTGTTGGGCACAACGGGCTTGTACCGTTACAATCGTGATGCTGCCGAGGCGGTGTGGGTCGCGTGGTTGTGCGTCGATCCGAACGCGCGGGGCCGCGGCATTGGTCAGGCATTGATCGATCACACGATCAAAACCGCTCAGAGTCTGGGCTACCAAAAGATTCGGCTCTACACATCAACCGCTCCAAACGAGGCCGCGGCACAACTCCTTTACGAAAAGAACGGATTTGCTCAAGTCGGCTGCAAAAAAGGACTGTTTACGACCACGCTGTTCCGCGAAAAAATCATCATGACCGCCTGACACGTGCGTGGAAAACCCTTTGCTTCAGCCAAACCAAGAGCCCGACCGATCGCACCGTCTGCCGCGTGAGTTGAAGAGAAAGCCAGTTTTTACGGGATGAAAACGTACCTTGTCGTTGGGGCCAGCCGAGGGATCGGCGAGGCGGTTTCCGAACATCTCGTCCGAGGCGGAAACCGGGTCATCGGTGTTTCGCGAACCCAACCCCGGCTCGACGAGTGGATCCCAGCCGACGTTTCAATTCCTGACGGCATTCGCCGCGTGGGTGATCATTTGGGCAACACACCCCTCGATGGTTTCCTCTATCTCGGTGGCGTGTGGGAGCAGGATGCCTTCACGGACGATTTTGATTTCCAGAAAAGCTCGGACGCCGAGACGCGGTTTGTCATCGCGGTCAATCTGATCGCGCCGATCGAACTCACGCGCGGCGTAGCCAGAAATTTGGCGATGACGCCAAATCCTCGCGCGGTATTTATCGGATCACTTTCCGGATTGGATCAATTGGCCACGCCCGAAGCTGCGAACACGGCCTCGAAGTTTGGCCTTCGCGGAGCGATTCAGTCGCTAAGACTCACCTATCGGGAGATTGGATTTACCGTGATCAACCCGGGAAATGTGTCCACTCCCGAGGTCTTGGAGGATATCGAGGCGGGACGATTTCCCGAGCAGGAGGCGATTCCGATCGAGGATGTTTTCCGCACGATCGACTGGCTGTTTTCGGTGTCCCGAACAACCGAAGTCGGAGACATCAATCTTTTCCAAAAGAACCGCTGAAGGCTGCCGTCGATGCGGCGGCGGGAATTTCAGCGACGCGGACGCGGGGCCGTGATGTGGGGTGGTTTGAGGTAGATGGGAGCGAGTCCATTCGTTGCGGGATTTTCGTACTTGGCGAGCCGGGCGAGGATGACTGCGTCCGGAGTCGCGATGTGTGCACCGGGAAAAGCCTCGAGTGGAGCGGGTGCGATCAAATCCCAATCGATCAGTCCGGCAAGCCTCTCGCGCAGGGCCTCTTCCGGGAGCAACTCGAAGTCCCCTTCGATTTGTCGTTCGTGAACGCGGACGAAATAAAACACGCCGCCGCGGGCGTCGCTGATCGCTACATATTCATCGCGGGGGCAGGGTAGAGCGCGCACCGACTCCAATCCGATCAAATCTGCACCCGTTGCGATCGCGAGCCCTTCCGCGGCCGCGACCGCCACGCGCAGCCCGTTGTATGAGCCGGGGCCGATCCCCGCGACGATGCGATCGAACGTCCCCGCAACCCCAACGGCGCGCTCGAGCACGCCAAACAACTCCCCTCCCCGGCCGCGCGGACACGCAAACGATTCGGAAAAGATCACGTCCTCTCCGTCCAGCGCTGCAACGCTGCCGACAGCGGACGAGCAATCGAAGGCGAGGATTTTCACGAAATGATCTCCCGCGTGATGCACCGTGAGTCGCCTTGGAGTTCAAAACGCAGCCGCCACGTTCCGCGAGGCAGCAGGCTGGGATATCGGTCGCCCCATTCGATCGCGACGATCGCGCTTCCATCCAGATAATCATCGAATCCAAGGGCGGCAACGTCCTCGATCCGTTCGAGGCGGTAGAAGTCGAAATGAACCAACGGCAGACGCCCTCCCGAATATTCGTGGACGAGGGTAAATGTCGGACTGCTGACCATGCCGGAACTGCCGAGTCCGCGGGCGAGGCCTTTGACAAAATGCGTTTTGCCGGCACCGAGCGGCCCCTCGAGACTGAGCACACGGCCCGCTGTGAGGTCCAGCGCCAGCATCTCGCCCAGCGCGAGAGTTTCCGGGACCGAGGCGGTCTGCACGGCGGGTGCCTCTGCGAAGGGTTTTGGATTTGCCATGCCGGGGTGAATCTAGTTCTGTCGCCCGCATGAGCTCAACCTCCCTGTGGCCGCGATTTCAGGAGCATTTTTTACGTTACGTCGACCTCGGCGTGTCGCTCGACATCAGCCGCATGAGCTTTCCCGACGACTTTCTGACGTCGATGGAGGATCGCATTGATCGGGCCTACAAAAACATGGCCGCCCTCGAGGCCGGCGAGATCGTTAATCCGGACGAGAACCGGATGGTCGGCCACTACTGGCTGCGGGATGCATCACTTGCACCCACTGATGCCCTTCGCGCGGACGTCGAGGAGACGAAATCGGCAATTTTGCATTTTGCCAGCGAGGTGCATGGCGGCACGGTTCGGGCGGCCAATGGCGAAAAGTTCACCGACCTTCTGTCCATCGGCATCGGCGGTTCGGCGCTGGGTCCCGAATTGGTGGCCGACGCGCTGTGGAGCCCGGCCAATCCCATCTCACTGCACTTTCTCGACAACACGGATCCCGACGGTTTCGCGAAGGTTTTTGAACAAATCGGCGACCGTCTGGCGACGACGCTGGTCGTGGTGATCTCGAAATCCGGCGGCACCAAAGAATCTCGGAACGGCATGCTGGCCGCACAGGATGCATTCGCGAAAGCGGGCGTTTCATTTGCGGGCCAGTTTGTGGCGGTCACCGGGGTCGGCAGTTTGCTCGACCAGACCGCCGAAAATGAAGACTGGCTGCGGCGATTCCCGATGTTCGATTGGATTGGCGGCCGCACCTCGATCATGAGCGCCGTCGGTCTGGTGCCGATGGCCATTCAAGGTCTCGATGTGCCCGCTTTCCTTGATGGAGCGAAGGCGATGGACGCCAAAACTCGCGTCAACAACACGCCGCAGAATGCCGCGATGTTGCTGGCGCTGATGTGGTGGTTTGCCGGGGAGGGTCGCGGCAAAAAAGACATGGTGATCCTGCCTTACAAAGACCGGCTGCTGCTATTCAGCCGTTACCTCCAGCAGCTCGTGATGGAATCACTGGGCAAGGAGCTCGATCTCGATGGCAAGATCGTCAACCAGGGCATCGCGGTTTACGGCAACAAGGGATCGACCGACCAGCACGCGTACGTGCAGCAGCTCCGGGATGGCGTAAACAACTTTTTCATTACGTTCATCGAAGTCCGTGAGACCAGCGCGACGCCGCCACCCGAGGTTGAACCCGGCGTCACCAGCGGTGATTACCTCCAGGGATTTTTGCGTGGCACGCGCAGCGCGTTGCACGAGAAGGGCCGCGATTCAATCACCGTGACGATCCCAAGGGTCGACGCATTTTATCTCGGCGCGCTCATCGCGCTTTACGAGCGCGCGGTCGGATTTTACGGGGCGCTCGTGAACATCAACGCGTATCATCAGCCGGGCGTTGAAGCTGGCAAAAAGGCCGCCGGGTTGGTGCTCGAACTTCAGGCAAAAATTGTCGCCGCGCTCACGGAGTCAGCGGGAACGGCGATGACATCCGACCAACTCGCGACGGCGCTTGGGGCCGATCCGGAGGACGTGTTCCACGTCTGCTGCCACCTCGCCGCGAATCATCCGTCGATCGGGACCACACCGGGCACTCATCCGGCGGAAGACACCTTTGTTTTTACCGCGTGAATCGCCTATTCCACCTCATCGTTGCGCTGGCCGCCTGTTTCGTGCTGATCGGATGCGACCGGCCCGAGGCGACGGTAGGGAAGCTGCGAACCGAAATCGCGGAATACAAAACGAATCCCACCGATGTGGCCCAGGCCACGATCGAGGCGGATTTCGCCCGGCTCGACGAGCAGATTGCCAAACTCGAAGCGCGCGGCAAATCCTCCGAAGCCAGCACCTACCGCTCGACCGCGGATAACTTGCAGGCCGACTACCGCGCAGCGCGCATGATGCGATCACTTAAGGACGCGCAGTCAGCAATTCAGGGAGTTGGCGAGGCGGTGAAGGAAGCCGGAAAGAGCATCGGCGACGTCTTCAAGAGCGACGATCCGGAGCCCCAACCGTAAACGGCGTTTCTCCGCAGAGTATGCCCGCTTAGGCCGTGTGCGGTCCGGAAAAACGTCGACGAACGTCAATCCGCGGCGGCGATCAGAAGGCAGATTTCGCCCTTGGGCGGATGCGCGGTGTAATGCGCGACCAACTCGGGAGCTGGGCCGATCCGGTATTCTTCGAATTTTTTGGTGAGCTCGCGCGCGACGCAGACCGGCCGCTCGGGCGCGAGTTCGGCGAGAACTTCGAGCGTGCGGAGCAGGCGGTGCGGTGACTCGTAAAAAATCGTCGTTTGTTCGCGGGCCAGCGCGGCGGTTACCACGTTGCGGCGCTGACCCGATTTGACCGGGAGAAATCCGTCGAAGACGAACGATGCGGTATCAAATCCGGAGCCAGCGAGCGCGGTAAGTGCCGCGCAAGCGCCGGGCAATACGGTGTAAGGCAATCCTTCGGCGATGCAGGCGCGGATCAAACGTAATCCCGGATCGGAAATCGACGGCATGCCGGCGTCGGTGATCAGAGCAACGCGGGTGCCGTCGCGCATCCGCTCGACCAGTTCGGCCGTGCGGCGCGCCTCGTTGTGCGCGTGGTAACTGACGAAGGGTTTCGAGATGCAGTGGTGTTTGAGCAGCATGCCGGAATGCCGGGTATCTTCCGCCGCGACGACGTCGGCTTCCTGCAAAGAACGCAGCGCGCGGAGCGTGATGTCGTCCAGATTGCCGATGGGCGTGGGGACGACGGTGAGCACGGGAACGGGCGTCAGAACCCTTCGGTGAGTTCGCCGGTGAGCTTGACCGCGACTTCCTGGATCGCCGTTACGAATGCCTGGCGCTCGTCGGTCTGAAGGTCACGATTGGTGAAAAACGACGTGTCGCCCATAACGATGCCCTTGGTGATCGGGGCTCCGGTGACACGATCGATCAATTCATATTCGACCTCGAGGCGAAGCAGGAATTCCCGGGTGGCGAGCACGTTGTCGAGCACCGCACGCGCCTGGCGCCGATCCGCGCTCTTGAGAGTGCAATACAGGATCGCGTCGGCCCGATTGTCGGACACGATTTCGTACGTGCCGTCCTGTTGAAGCTGTTTGATGAGCGTATCCGCCATCAGCACTTCGATCCGTGGTTCGTACGTTTCGTTTTTGAACGTCTGAACGGCGAGCGTATCGACGTTGCGGAGCTGCGCGGGTTTGGCCGCGCCAAGGTGATAACCGCAACCGGAGACGGCGAAAGAAATCGCGGCGGCGAACAACAAAAAAGGCGTCCTCATTCGGTGGGAAGATCGGGCTCGACGGCCGGGAGTGGCTGAACGTCCTCAATGGACGTCCTCATGCCGGGGGCGGCGGCGGGCAACTCGTCCGGCACCACGTCGCGTTTCGGCGGGCCGGAAAAATCCGCCAGCGATGAGGTCTCGACCTGGGCCTGGAGGCGGCGGCGCAGCGCGAGGGTCTGGCCGGTCTCGGCGTTTTCGGGTCCAATGCGCAAGGCGTCCTCACCGTATTGTGCGCTGAGTTCTTCGAGCCGCGATTTGGCCAGCGTGGCTTCCTCGGTGTTCGGCTGACGGCGAATCACGTCGTTGTAGTAGATCGCAGCCGCGCGGTAATCGCGGATGAACTCGTAATATTTCGCGATCCGGAAAACGTCCCCGGATTCCCGGACGCTCAGCAACGCCATGTTCTCGCGGGCCTGCGGGGCTTTTTCGCTGTCGGGATATTCGATGAGGAAGTCCTCGAAGGTGTTCTGGGCGGCGACGAGCGACGAGAGGTCCTGCGACTGCTGAGCGAACCCGACTCGCATGTAAACGAAGCCGATCTGGTAAAGGGCGTCATCGCAGACGTCGCTATTCGGATACGTGTCGAGGACCGTCCGGTAGGCGGCGATGGCCTCGAACGGTTGACTCATTTTTTCGTAAGCGAGGCCGAGGTTGAATTGAGCGACAGGCGCGTATTTGCTGTACGGCGCGTTGACGAGAATGTTGCGATACATCTCCGCGGCGCGCTGAGCGGAATTGCCGACGGGAATTCCGAGGAACGTCTGGGGTTTTCCCTGCAAATATTGGTTCGCGATCGAGACCTGCGCAGCGACCGCGCGTTCGAAATTCGGCGTATCGGCGTATTGCGTGAGCAGTCTCTGGTAGGCATCGAACGCCCGGGAAAGATTACCGGTGGCCTCGAGCAATTCCGCCAGGCGGTACTGGGCGTTGCCGGCTTCGCGGGCGAGTGGATAGCGTTTGAGGGCGGCGCGGTAGGCCGTGATGGCATTGGCCACCGATCCGGCAGCATCGTAATCAGCCGCGGCCTGATAAAGTGCGGAGGCCTCGGCGGATTCGGCAGCGGTGGGTGCCTGCGGAGGAAGGGGCGGGGCGAACTGACCCTGCGTGTTCGCGGGTGTGTCCTGCGCAGGGTCCGGAGCGTTGGGCGCAGCGGAGCGCTGGCCGAAGGTGGAAAACGTCACCGCAAAAAAGGCGACAACGAGGGCCGGGCGGACCGGGCGATTGCGTGAAATTCTCTGACGGCCGTATCCGCGAAGCATGGGAGTGGCGAACGTATTGAGTGAACCGAAGAGCGTCAAGGGAACGATGCCCGGTCGAAACAGGCTTCCCCCGGCAATACGCGACAGCGGATCGGTCCCTTTTTCCGTAGGCAGAGAGTGGGGCACGTGGTTTAGAGTGTGCGATTACCCGCAACCCGAAAGAATGCCCAGCGACAACCACTCCGTGATTCGTATCAAGGGAGCCCGGCAGCACAATCTGCGCAACCTCGACATCGAGATTCCCCGCAACAAGCTGGTCGTGGTCACCGGCCTGAGCGGCTCGGGCAAATCCTCACTCGCCTTCGATACCCTTTACGCGGAAGGCCAACGGAAATACGTCGAAAGCCTCTCGGCATACGCGCGGCAATTTCTCGACCAGATGCAAAAGCCCGACGTCGATTACATCGAAGGGCTTTCACCAGCGATCGCGATCGAACAGCGCACATCCGGTGCAAATCCCCGCTCGACCATCGCAACGACCACCGAAATTTACGATTACCTGCGCCTGCTTTTTGCCGCAATTGGCCGACCGCACGATCCGGTGACGGGCCAGCCGGTCGTCCGGCAGACTCCACAGGAAATTGCTGACGCCATCGCGCGCTGGCCGGAGGGGACGAAATTTTTGCTCTTGGCGCCGCTGGTCGAGAACGAGGCGGGGGAATTTCGGGACGTGATCGAGAAGGCGCGCCGAGAAGGATTTGTTCGATTGCGCATTGACGGCGAGATGGTCGAACTCGGGCGGCCCGACCCGATCCGGCTCGAAAAAAATCGGCGTCACGTGATCGAGGCAATCGTGGACCGCCTGGCCGTGCGCGAGGGAATGACCCAGCGATTGGCCGATTCCATCGAGACCGCGCTTCGATGGGGAAACAATCACCTGACCGTTTCGCGGCAGGAGCCCGGCGTCGAGGGTTGGATCGAACAGCGATTTTCAACGGACTACTGCAATCCGGCCACGGGATTCACGATGGCGCGGCTCACGCCGAAACACTTTTCGTTCAACAGCCACTACGGCGCGTGCCCGGCCTGCCATGGCATCGGCACGCAAATGTTTTGTGATCCGGAGCTCATGGTCGATCCATCGAAAACGCTCGCGGACGGAGCGATTAAACCGTGGCGGACCGGCAACAAACGGATGAAGGTTTATTACGGTGCGCTGCTCGACGCGCTGGTTCGCGACCACGGCGTGGCGATGGACCGGCCGTTCAAGGATCTATCCGCTCGATTCAAAGAGGAGTTGTATTTCGGCACCGGCGACCGGGCGATCGAGATCCGGATGGGCGCAAAGCCGAGTCAGAAACCATTCGATGGGCTGGTGACGCAGATGGAGCGATTGCTCGAGAAGAGCGAAAGCGAATTCACGAAAAACCGGATTCGTGCGTTCACCGGCTGGAAGGAATGTGAAGTCTGCCACGGCGCTCGGTTGAAGCCGGAAATTCTGGCCGTGACGATCCGCGAGGCGGGAGGCGCCGCTCATAACATCGATCAATTCTGCCGCTTAAGTATTTCCAACGCCCTGCGCACGGCGAACGCACTCGAGCTCTCGGATTCCGAACGGCACATCGTCGAAGACGTTGTGCGGGAGATCGGGCAGCGGCTGGGATTTTTGAACGAGGTCGGGCTCGGATATCTGAGTTTGAAACGCGAGAGCGGCACGCTTTCCGGCGGCGAGGCGCAGCGCATCCGACTCGCGACGCAGATCGGCTCCGGGCTGGCCGGTGTACTTTACGTCCTCGACGAGCCGAGCATTGGCCTGCACCAGCGCGACAACGACCGCCTGATCGGCACGCTGCGCAACCTGCGGGATCTGGGAAATTCCGTGATCGTTGTGGAGCACGACGAAGACACGATTCGCGCCGCGGATCACGTACTCGATCTCGGCCCAGGAGCCGGCCCGCGCGGTGGCCAGCTGGTCGCGCAGGGCACGCTCGACGACGTTTTGCGGAGCGAAGATTCGCTCACCGCCCAATATTTAAGCGGGCGCCTGAAAATTCCGGTGCCGAAATTTCGCGTTCCGCCGCGCAAACTCCGTGGTGTCGCGGGCGAGATCGGCGACGGCTGGCTCACGGTCACGGGTGCCCGCGAAAACAATCTGAAAAATCTGACCGCCGCCTTTCCCGCGAGCTGTCTCACGTGCGTGACCGGTGTGTCCGGCAGCGGCAAATCCACTCTCGTGAACGACATCCTGTGGGCGGCGCTGGCTCGCGATCTCAACGGGGCGAAATCCAAACCGGGTGTCCACGACTCGCTGGTGGGAACGGAACAATTCGACAAGGTCGTGGTGATCGACCAGAGCCCGGTCGGCCGAACCCCGCGGTCCAATCCCGCGACGTACAGCGGCGCGTTGGGGCCGATCCGTGAGCTTTTTTGCCAGCTCCCGTCGGCGCGGGTGCGTGGTTACACGTCGGGCCGGTTTTCGTTCAACATGAAGGGCGGGCGGTGCGAAAATTGCCAGGGCGATGGATTCATCAAAATCGAAATGCACTTCCTCGCCGACGTTTACGTGGAGTGCGAAGTCTGCCACGGCAGGCGCTACAATCGAGAGACGCTGGAAATCACTTACAAAGGCAAAAACATCGCCGACGTGCTCGACATGAGCATCGACGAAGCGGCTCGATTTTTTCGCAGCATTCCCACGCTGTCCGACAAACTCGACACCATGCTGCAGGTCGGGCTCGGGTATTTGCGGCTCGGGCAGTCGGCGACCACGCTGTCCGGCGGTGAGGCCCAACGACTCAAACTGGCGACCGAGCTGTCACGCCGAGCCACCGGACGCACGATCTACATCCTCGACGAACCCACGACCGGGCTGCATTTCGCCGACATTCACAAGCTGCTCGAGGTTCTCATGAAACTCCGCGACTCGCGAAATACGCTCATCGTGATCGAGCACAATCTCGAGGTCATCAAGACCGCCGATTGGGTGCTCGATCTCGGACCCGAAGGTGGCGACGGCGGCGGCATGCTCGTCGCGCAGGGCACGCCCGAAGACATCGCGGCTTGCGAGGCAAGCCACACCGGCCGATACCTCAAGGCCGTGCTCCCGCGATGAAACCGGCCTTCTTTTTCACGCTACTCACCCTTGTCTCGGGCCTCGCTTCGGCTCAACCGGTGGTCCTGGATCGCGCGCGCGAGGCGCGTGAATCCGGCCTGCCGCAGGTCGTCGTGCATGACCTCCGGGTCGCTCTGCAAAAAACAAAGGACGCCGACATGCGGGCATCGCTTGCCGCCGAGCTGGGCCGGTGTCTCGTTGATGCCGCCCGCGAGGACGAAGCCATTGACCTGCTGGGCGCAGAGGAATTTGCAGAGGCTCCCGAGGCGCGTTTCTGGCTGGCCCAGGCCTATGCGCAGGCCGGGAATTTTTCGGACGCACTCGCCGAATACACCGTACTTTCCATCGATCCCGCGTTCCGCCGCCGCACCGAAGCCACACTGGGCCGGGGCCGAATGTTGCACGCTCTCGAGCGTCCCGACGAAGCGCTCGAGGTGCTGCTTTCCGTGGCTCCAGGCAGCGCGGCGGGTAACTCGGCCCGCCTCGACGCTGCGGCCATTCTCGTAAAACTCCAAAGGCAGCCCGAAGCGGAAGAGGTGCTGAATTCCCTCGACGATTTGAACCGCCGCGACGACGAGCAGCGTCGCTACCTCACCGGCCTGCTCGCGTTGGACGAGGGAAAAAGTGAACAAGCACTCCAAATTTTCGAGACGCTCGACGCCCGCAATCGGAGGACCGCAGCGGCCGCTGCCATCGGCGCGACGGAGGCTCTTTTACGACTCAATCGCACCGACGACGCTGAGAATCTGGCCGAGGCCGCCATCGACGCGAATCCCCGCAGCCCCCTTCTCTTCGAGATCATGGCAAAACTCGGGGAGGTCTATTCACGCCAGGACGAGCCGGCCAATTCCGAACTCCGTCGTTGGGCCGCCGACAAATCCGCCCCCGGCCGCGCTGCCCTCGCCACGTATCACATCGCCCGCAACGACGAACGTGTTGGCCGGACGACTCGCGCGATCATTGGTTACCAGGCGTTTCTCGCCGCACACCCGCAGCATCCGTTGCGCACCGAGGCAACCTCACGGCTGGCATTTCTTCAGCTCGAGAGTGCTCAGCTGGAACCTGCCGTGCGTTCGCTGGATGGTGCCGAGGATCTCGCAGAAAATGCAGCGGATCGGGCACGCATCCAATTCCTGCGCGGCACGGCAAACTTTCAAGCCGGCAACTACGCCGAGGCCAGCCGCCTCTTTCTTGAAGCCGCCGCGAGTCCCGGACTCGAGCGGGATGCCGCTTTTAATTCCGCGCTCGCCGCGATCCTGGCGGGAAATCCGGAGTCCACCCGCGCCGACGAGGTTCTTCGCGACAGCCACCCCACCCTGGCCGCCGGAATCGAGCTGGCCCGCACGTTCCGTCGGGCCGCGCAGGGTGCGCCTGACGCCGGCCGGGAATTGCAACGCATCGCTCGCGACGCACCCACGCCCGAGCTGCGCGATCAGGCAAATTTTGGACTCACCGAATGGCGTCTCGCGCGCGCCGAGAACCGGGGACGAGACGGCGGACGTGATTTCCATCTCGTCGCGAATTCCTCGATCCCGGCGGAACAGGCGGGGTATTTCCGGGTTTATGCCGCCGACGACGGTTCTCCGGCGGCGATTCCGGCGGTCATCGCGGCAGCTCAGGGCTACCTCGAGGAAAATCCCGAATCACCGCACGAAGCTCAGGTCCGAATGAAGTGGGGCGAGGTGCTGGCCCGGCGCGGCGATTACCGCGCCGCCCGCGTGCAATTCGAAGCCGCTGGTCGGGCCGCGACTGACCGCGAACTCACCTCCGCGGCACTGTTTCTCGCCGCACGATCCGCTGCCCGCAGCATGGACGCGGCCATGATCGAGCAGGCCGTACTGTTATTCGACGAAGTCGCCCGCGACGGCGGATCACTCGCCGCGCAGGCCCGCCTCGAACAGGCGTTGCTCAAAAATGCCGCCGGGCAAACGGACGACGCCATCCTGCTCCTCGATCAATTGATGAAAGAAACCGCCGATTCCCGCGTGCGTCTCGCCGCGTTGCTGAAAAAAGGCGACACCGTCTTTTCGCTCGGAGAATCGGATCCGGAACGCTGGCGCGAGGCCGCGGCCATTTGGCAGCAGGTCGCCGACGATCCCGCGGCAACTCCCGCCGAGCGGAACGAAGCTCTTGCGAAGGCCGGATTTGCCAGCGTGAAAATTGGCGACTTCGACGCTGCGCTCTCCGCCGGCTACCGCGTGCTCGACGCCCCGCGTGACACGCAGCCCGAGTACTTCTGGTATTACCGCGCTGGCTCCGACATTGGTCAGCTTCTCGAATCCCGCGGGCAACTTCGCGAAGCCATCGCGATCTACGAAAAAATGGCCGCCGCGGAGGGCCCGCGCTCCGACGAATTTGCCCAGCGCGTTAAGCGCTTGCGACTCGAGAACTTTATCTGGGAAAACTAAAAACTTTTCGCGCTTTCATGATCACCGAACACACCAAACTTTTCATTCCCGGCCCCGTCGAAATTTCCGAAAAAACGTTTCGGGCGTTTTGCACGCCGATGATCGGACATCGCAGCGCCGACTTCAAAGCGCTCTACGCCGGCATTCAACCGCAGCTTCAAACCCTCTTCGGCACGAGCCAGCCCGTCTTCCTATCGACCTCGTCCGCCTGGGGCGTGATGGAGGGCGCGATCCGAAACCTCGTTGGGAAAAAGGTTCTCAACTGCATGTGTGGTGCGTTCTCGGACAAATGGTTCGACGTGAGCAAACGGTGCGGCAAGGAAGCCGTCGCGCTGCGTGCCGAGTGGGGTCAGCCGATCACACCCGAAGCCGTCGATACCGCCCTCGCCGAAGGCGGTTTTGATGCGGTTACGCTCATCCACAACGAAACCTCGTGCGGCGTTCGCAATCCGCTGCCCGGGATCGCCGCCGTCGTCAAAAAATATCCGGGCGTGATGCTCATCGTGGATTCGGTCTCGTCGTTTTCCACCGAGTCGATTCCGATGGATGAGCTTGGCATCGACGTGCTGCTGACCGGGAGCCAGAAGGCCCTTGCCCTGCCGCCCGGCCTCGCCCTGTTCAGTGCATCCACCGCCGCCTTCGAGCGCGCCGCCACGCTGCCGGATCGCGGTTATTATTTCGACTTCCTCGAATTTCAGAAAAACCAGGAGCAGGACATGACGCCGAGCACACCGGTGATCTCGCACATCTACGCGCTGCGCTCAAAGCTCGAGGACATTTTTGCCGAAGGTGTTGAAGCCCGCCACGCCCGCCATGCCCGACTTAACGCACTCGTGCACGACTGGGTTCGCGCGCGCGGTTTCGAATTTTTCGCGCCCGAAGGCTACCGCTCGCTCTCGCTCACGTGCGTGAAAAACAATCGCGACGTGGACGTCGCCGCGTGGATCAAACGCCTGCGCGAAAAATACCACTGCGTGATCGACGGCGGTTACGGGAAAATCAAAGGAGCAACGTTCCGCATCTCGAACATGGGCGACGAAACCGACGAAAGCATCAACACGCTGCTCGGCTGGCTCGACGACACGCTATGATCGACTCCGGGCTCGCCGCCATTTATCAGGCACGCAGCATGAAAACATCCATCGCCTGCCTCGTCCTCGCCGCCGGTCTCCTTGCTCACGGCACCGCCCACGCGCAAAATCCGCGCCTCGATCTCGCACCGGGCGATGTCCGGCTCGTCCAGGTCGAACTCGTGCCGGGCGATCCCGCCAAGGTCGTGGTTCATTTTTCCAAAGCCAAACTCGCGGAACTTCAAAAACTCATCCTGGCGAATTACGGCAAACCGATCGCGTTCGTTTCGCGCGGCCAGGTGATCGTCGAGCCGGTCGTTGAAAGCGAACTCCTCAACAAACGCCGTATCATCACGCTGCGATTCCCCGATTTTGACTCGGCCGCCAAAGTCGCCGCCCAGCTCGCCGCGGAATAAAGCGGAACCGACGTCGAATCGACGCTTCCGAGCCAGGGGTCAATTTTGCCCGAGGCTGCGCTGATTGACCGGAAGATCGCTCAGGTGTTCGGCGAGGGCGACGTAGACCGGCTGCATCCAGTCCGGAGCCTGGAAATCCGGAGCGGGACCGGAATTTCGTGAGTCCCACGGGCTGATGAGAAGCGTGATGCGTCCGAGTCCAGTGTCGGCAGCGAGGACGAACAAATCCTCAGCTGCTGGATCGCCCATCGCCAGGCAACCCGCGGAAACGCTGGCCCCATGGATCATGATGTCAGTTCCCGGTTGCTCGCGACGATCAATTGCGGCGCGAGCGAGATCAAAGGCATTTGGATAATTGACCCGCAGCGATAGGTGGAACCGGCTGTTGGGATTCAGCGCGATGATTTCGTAAATCCCTTCCGGAACCTGACGGTCGCCTTCGCGGAGCTTTGGTCCGAGCGATCCGCTGGCGGCGAGAATCGGGTAGGAGCGAATGAATCGGAGAAGCTCCCGCGTCGACGATGACGCGTAGAGTTCGAGCCGATGTTCGTGTTTGAACGCTGCGAGCACAATGCGCGCGGGCGGATATTCGATTCCGGCGGCGGCAAAATCCGGTGCGAGGCGATCACGCACCACCGGACCAAATTGATCGAGGCGGTCCTGCACCGTGAACCCGACGGTCGGCGGAACGGCGACCGGTGGCGCGCTCCGTTTCCGCATCCACACCACCGCCAGACCCGCCAGCGCGGCGAGAACGATGATGGCGAGGGCAGTGACTCTCGGACGATGCATCACGAAGAACTACCATGCGATCCGCCGACGCGCGAGGTGCGGCCGTGAACCGGCGATTTCGCGCCGGTCGGGAGATAGATTCCCTTACCGGATGTACGGAGCGGCACGTTTGCGGAACGCCTGGAATTCCTCCCAGGTCACGTAGCCCGATCCGTCCACGTCCGCTTCGTCGAATGGCGTGAGCATCGTCTCGCGGACAAGTTTGCTCGCTTTCGCTTCTTCGAGCGCGATCCGGCCGTTGCCATCGCGGTCGATGGTGCGGAAATTTTTCACGGTGCCGCCCGCGGCGACAAATTCCGCTTCGTCCACGTAGCCGCTGCGATTCCGGTCGAAGTTGGTGAAGACATCTTCGACCATGAATTCGGCAAATTCCTCGCGCGATACGCGGCCGTCGCCGTCGGTGTCTGCTTTTTTGAAGAGGACCTCGACGTTCCTTGCCCGGGGCTGCTGGGAAAGATTCGAGCAACCGGACGTGACGACGGCGAAACAAAGAGCGGTGAGGAGAAAGGAGACGCGCATGGGAAGTTGATCGGAGCTAACGCGAGGTCCCCCGAAGTGGTCAATCCCCAAACAGCGACCGCCGCCATCGATTCGTGAGGCCGCTACCGGCGCGGGGCGGGAGCGTTGACCGGGTGCGGGCCGGGTGTTACTTAAGCCCGCTTCGCGATGAGTGATTACAAGAATACGTTGAACCTGCCGAAAACCGACTTCCCCATGAAGGCGGGACTCACCACGCGTGAACCGGAGATCCTGGCGAAATGGGAACGCGACGGACTGTATCGGCGCATCCAGAAAGCGCGAGCGGATGCCCCGACCTACATTCTCCACGATGGCCCACCGTTCGCCAACGGAGACGTCCACATGGGCACAGCCCTCAACAAGGTGCTGAAGGATTTTGTGATCAAATCCCGCACGATGCTCGGCTACCGCGCGCCGTTCGTACCGGGCTGGGACTGCCACGGACTGCCGATCGAGTTCAAAGTCGTGAAGGAATCTCGCGGTCTTTCGCCGGTCGAGATTCGCACCCGCTCGGAGGAATACGCGCGCAAGTTCATCGACATCCAACGCGGGCAATTTCGCCGCCTCGGCGTGCTCGGCGAATGGGAGGATCCATACCTGACACTCGACCCGGGCTACGAGGCCGGGATCATCCGGTGTTTCGGCCGGTTTGTGCAGGCCGGTCTGGTTTATCGCAGCAAGAAGCCGGTCCTGTGGAGCACGGGGGCGCAGACGGCGCTCGCCGAGGCTGAGGTGGAATACCAGGACAAAACGTCGCCCGCCATTTTTGTGAAGTTTGCGGTCACCGACGGTCGCTGGGCCGGCGCGAGCGTGGTGATCTGGACGACGACGCCGTGGACCCTGCCGGCGAATCTTGCCATCGCGGTCCACGCGACTCACCGGTACGTCGTCGCCGAAACAGCCGAATTGGGTCGTTTCATCGTCGCGGAAGCATTGCTGCCCGCGGTTCTGAAAGCAGCGGGATCATCCGAACCGGCAACCATCCTCGAAAATTTTGTCGGAGCGGAACTCGAAGGCACGGTGACGCAGCACCCGTTTCTTGACCGGACATCACCAGTCTTCACGGCGGATTTTGTTACTCTCGACACGGGCTCCGGCCTGGTTCACATCGCGCCAGGCCACGGCGACGACGACTACCAATTGGGCCGTCAGAAGGGGCTCGAGCTGCTCTCGCCCGTTGACGACAACGGTCATTACACCGCCGACGTGGGCGTGCCGTCGCTGATCGGGAAATACGTTTTTGCCGCCAATGAAAACGTGATCGCTCTGCTCGCGGAGCGGGGTGCGCTGGTGGCCCGCGAAGATTACCGCCACAGCTACCCGCATTGCTGGCGCTCGAAAACACCGGTCATTTTCCGCGCGGTGGAGCAATTTTTTATCCGGATCGACGCGATCCGGGACCAGGCGCTTGCGGCGGTGGACTCGGTCCAATGGCTGCCGCATTGGGGCCGGAACCGGATTCGCGGAACCGTCGAATCGCGTCCGGACTGGTGCATTTCGCGTCAGCGCACGTGGGGTGTTCCCCTGCCCGTTTTTTACGACGCCGCGGGCAATCCCATCCTCGATCCGGAACTGATCGAGCGCATCGCGGGCATCATTGCTGAGCGTGGAACCAACGCGTGGTTTGCGCACGACGACGCCGAGTGGTGTTCGTGGCTTGACCTGCCGACTGGTTCGACGCGGCGCAACGACACTCTCGACGTATGGATCGATTCGGGCGTGAGCCACGAGACCGTCCTGCGCCAGCGGCCGCAGTTGCAATTTCCCGCCGACCTTTACGTCGAGGCCACCGACCAGCACCGCGGCTGGTTCCAAAGTTCACTCATGACCAGCGTGGCCCTCAATGGCGTTGCACCGTACCGCACCGTACTGACGCACGGATTTGTCGTCGACGTTGATACCCGGGCGAAAATTTCCAAGTCGGCACAGGGCGGATATCAAAAACCCACCGAGGCCGAACATTACGTCGGAAAATACGGCGCCGACCTTGTGCGACTGTGGGTGAGCAGCGTGAATTTCACGGACGACGTGCCGTTTTCCGAGGAGTTGTTCAAACGCCTTTCCGACGCTTACCGGCGCATCCGGAACACGCTTCGCATCCTGCTCGCGAATATCGGCGATGCGGCGTCGGACCCAAATGCGGAACCCACGCTCATCGACACGTGGCTCGAGGCCCGCCTCCAGGAGCTCACCGTTCAATGTCGCGACGCTTACGAACGGCTGGAATTCCACCGGGTTTTCCACGCGGTGAATCAATTCTGCGCCGTGGAATTGAGCAGTCTTTACGTCGATGTGACGAAGGATCGGCTGTATTGCGACGCGGTGGATTCTCCACGGCGCCGGGCGGCGCAGGCGGCAATGCGGACCGCCTTCGAAACCGTCTGCAAATTGCTCGCTCCGATCCTCGCATTCACGACCGACGAAGCGTGGGAATATTACCAGCCCGGCACGTCAATCCACCTCGAGCTATTGCCGGACGTCAACCCGGCCCGGCAGAATCCTGACGCCATCATGGCCGTCGCGCGTTTGCTGGAATTCAAAGCGCGCCTTTCGCAGGCCGTCGACGCAGCGCAGCAAGCCGGCACCATCGGCAGCCCACTGGAAGCCCGAGTTACGGCCACAATTTCCGATGCGTCCCTGCTCGAACTGGTCCGCCGTCACGAACCCGAATTGGAAGAGCTGTTCATTCTCAGCCATCTCGAGATTTCCGAAGGACCGGAGGAATCCGTGCACGTCCGGAAAACCGAGCGGATGAAATGCGAACGCTGCTGGCGGCACCGGGCGGACACGGGCTGCGATTCCGCCCACCCGGCCTTGTGCGGACGCTGTGCCTCTGCCGTCAACTCGCTCGTTGTCGTGGCCTCGTGAACCGGCCCCTGCTCTGGCTCACGCTCCCTCTGTTTCTGGCGGATCAGATCACCAAAACGATCGTGGTCCGCACGATCCCCACGGACCTGAGCATCGAAGTCGTTCCCCGATTTTTCTACCTCGTCCACTGGCACAACACCGGTGCCGCTTTCAGCATGCTGTCGGGAAAAAACGGATTTTTCATTGGTCTCTCGATCGTCGCGCTCATCCTGCTCGCCGTTTTTGCACGGCGCGGTGCTTTCGCGGATCCCTGGCTGAAACTCGGTGCGGCCGTGCTGACAGCAGGCGTCCTCGGAAATCTTGCGGACCGCATCGTTTACGGTCACGTCGTCGATTTCCTGCTCTTTTACCTTCACGTGCCGTTCGCCAATCCGTGGCCCGCCTTCAACGTGGCCGACATGTGCATCTGCGGAGCCGCAGCGGTCTTTGTGATCCGCTCGTTTTTCGAACCGAAAACCGCCCCGTAATTTTTGCTGTGGCCTTGCGGCGGTGCGGGACCACCGGTAAAGGGAAATCATGACGACTGTCCCCTGCTCTCCCTACCGCAAGACCGGCGGAATTTTTTATTTCGCCCGGATGTTGGAAAAGATCCGCCTGAACGACGCGGGCTCGCTGCGGGAGGATCTGCGCACCAATCTTGGCGTGGCTTTTGACCAACGCTGCGTCGATTTTCTCGGAGTGACCTACGCCGAGACCGAAGGGAAAGTCCGCGAAGGCGCGGATGATGCCGCGGTGCTGGAGTGGGCCTTCGCCACGGGATATCAACCGACCGACGAAGAGATCGAGGTGTGGAACAGCTACATGCGCAAAGTCGGCTGGAACGACGGCGCGAGCGGCCGCCTGGTGGGGCGCAAGGCCGACAGCGGACTTTCCGAGCGGGACGATATCCAAACGATGTTCGACTACATCGACGCCGACGAAGGTCGCGAAACTGTCGACCCCGAGTGTTACTGATTACTGCGTCCAAAATAAATTTAGTTTGGGCGATAAAAGAGTTGCTTTCCGGGGATATCACGGCAGTCTCTGCAACAGAAACGCGATAGGCACCATGCTGATTGCGGACTGACCCCACGGAAACGATCCAAACTTACTCACCTTCTTATGATCAATAAACTCACCGTCACCGCGGCTCTTGCCATCGTTGCCTCCTTCGGAGTGCCGCAGATCGCCTCAGCGCAGACGAATTCGAACACCCAGAAAAAAATTCAGCGGCTATTCCAGAAGCTGCGGGCCCTGCCGAATGGCAATAGCCCACGCGCTCGAGTTCGTGGTTTGTCCGGCCGTCTGGTCGCTCTCGATGTCCGCCGCGCAGTGAAATATTATCGCATCGCGGTGCGGAAGTTCCCGGTTGAGGCAGGACTCGCTCAGAATGCCCGCCAACTTCGCACAACGTTTGATCGCGTGATCAATCGCTCGTCCAATCGTGGATTGATTCCGGCAAATCTCGGCAGACGTCTTGATCGTCAGATCGCGAAGATCCAGCAAAACACGCAGGATCCGACGCCCACACCTTACCAGGCTTTTGTCATTACCCGCTCGTTCGTAACGGCGTAAGTTCAGATCCAATCAGCCTTTCAGTAACGAGCGGAGGAATTTCCTCCGCTCGTTTTTTTCTGCCTCAAAATGCTGCCCGCCCTACCACGGGAAACGCGGGTTCATCGTGGTCTTAGGATTTGACCGGGCGGGCCGGGCTCCGCAGGATGCTGCGCCTTGATCGGACACGCGTATCACCACCTCGATTGGGACACGGAATTTCTCGCGAAGAATCCGATCGTCCGCACCAAGCGGTTCGGTATGCCGAAGGAGGCAAAGTCCGTGCGGTATCCAATCCGGCTGCTTCGATACTGGTTCGGCTACCACCTGTTGCGGGTCGAAGCCGAACGGTGCGGACGCGCTCTGGACGTCGCGGAGATCGGCGTTCACACCGGACAATTTCTCGAGTTTGTGAATTCCGCTCCCGTCGTGCCTGCGCTTGGCCGGTGGACGGCAGTCGATGCCGTCATGCTCACCGACAAACTTCGGAAGGCTGGCTACACGGAATTTTTCGAAGCGAACCTCGAGGATCCCGCGATGGCGTTGCCGGAGACGTATGACGCGGCGGTGTTGCTTCACGTTCTCGAGCACCTGTTTGAACCGGAGGAGGCGTTGGCCAAAATTGCGGCGGCAATCCGGCCGGGTGGCGTATTGATCGGCGGCTTCCCGGTTCTGCCGGATTTTCTCGTCGGATCGCGCCAGGCGGCAGTGCGAAAAACCGCCGGTCCGATGGGCCACGTGAGCATCTTTTCCCCGGAACGCGTCGTCCGCATGGGCGATGCCGCCGGCTGTGACACGGAATTTCTCAGTGGCGCTTTCCTGATGCGCAGCAAAGGCAGCCCGCTCGAAAATTCGGCGGCGTGGATGAAACTCAACCTTTGCTGGGGAGCCAACTTCCCGTGGTGGCCGGGAGAGGTTTATTGGTTGATGCGGAAACGCTGAGAAAGCACAGCGCGTTTTCTGTGGTCTCGATCAGCGGGACCGGCCGCCAACAATACTGAACGAATAGTCCACTTCGAGTTTTCCACCTTCGAGGACTTCGACCAGTTCGGGGGGAATCGGAGGAATTTCCGCCTCGACGATCGACCGCACGCTACAGCCTGCGAGGCTTTCGTTCGACGAATTCGACAGCACGCGGACCCCTTCGACCCGCCCGTCCGCCCGCACGGTGAACCGGAGCTCGACCGTACCGATGGTCACCAGATCGAGCATGGAATTCACGTAATAGTACCAACGGGAACCAATCGCGTCCGAAAGCATTTTGTTGTAACGCCCGAGGGGTGTCGCTTGCGCAGCGATCGACGAGCGCCCGCGATTGGTGATGCCGCCCTTCAGCCGGGTGGTGCGGGTTTGTGGCTGGTAACCTTGTGAACTCGGAGGGCGGGGTGGCGTGGGTTGTTCGGGACGACGGATCTCGGGTTCGGGCCGCGGAGCAGTTCGCCGGGGTGTTGGGTCGAGGAGAGCAAGTTCGGCTTCCTCGGGCGGACGCTCCGGAGTCGCCTCAGGTTTTGGCTCCGGGGTGGCTTCCGGCTCTTCGGGTTTTTGTTCCGGCGTGGTCTCAGGCTGAGGTTCCGGCCGGACCTGGGGTTCGGCAGGTTGCGGCGGTGTCGGGGGAGCGGGAGCCGACGGTGGACGGATGGGACCAATCGAAACGTCCTGATCACGCAACGCCAGCCCAACCTCGTCGCCCGGTTGCGTGGGAAGCGGGGCCGCACCCTCCGGTGGCTGTTCACTGGCGGCCGCGGTATTCTGGTCCGACTCGAAAGCGGCATTTTCCGGTGCCTGCTCAACCACCTCAGCCTGCGCGCTGTCGATAAATCCACGCTCTTCGGGAGGTGGTTCCTCGGGAGGCAAAATCGTGAGTTCGATCGGTTCATCGTCCGGTGCCGGGGCCGGCGCGAAAGCTTCGGGATTGAGTGAGATCACGAGCACAGCGAACAGCCCGAGAAGCAGGTGGATCAGAATGGACGCGAGAAGCGCCGCGGTGATTTTTCGGCGCTCTTTCCGTCGTGCACTCCGGGCCGTCTCGATCATTTTGCGGGCAGCGTCCGGGATATTCGGGCGTGGTGAAAGAGGTATTGCTGAACGTAGCCGGCGTAGCTGCCGAGACGGGTGCGCGAAAATTCCTCGATCTGCGCGGGGGTTGACGGACCTCCCCCAAGCATCCCACGCAACACGCGGGCGATCCACACATCGACCGGCACGACGTCGAGCCGCTCGTACGCGAAAAGCAAAACGCAATTGGCAATCTTGCGCCCGACGCCGGGCAGGCGGCACAATTCCTCCGTGGCCCGCGGAGTTTCCAACCCGGCAATCGCGTCAAGATCGATCCCGCCGTCGCGAACGAGACAGGCCGTTTTCCACAGGTTGTTCGCGCGAAAGCCGAGCCCGCATTGCCTCAGCATTTCCGGACCGGCCGCAGCGATGGCCCCGGCGTCCGGATACGTTCGCACGTCGGAGCCGACAACCTCGCGCCCGAAGCTCGCGCGCAACGCCAGCGACATTTGCCGGATGTGCCGCACCTGCTTCATCGAGCTCGTGATGAAGGTGGCAAGGCATTCCCAACGAGGCTGCCGGATAACGCGAATGCCGCGGCAACAATCGAGCGCCGCACGTGTGAAGTCGTCCGAAGGAAAGGTCGCGTAAATCGCTGGCAGAGCGTGATCCAGCGCGAAGTAGCGGGTCACCAATTCCTCCGTCCCCGGAGTCACCACCAATTCGCCGCCGCGCTGTTCGACCGACACCGGCACGTCTCCGATCAGCCCCGACCAAACGTCGCCCGTCGCAGACCAATGGAACACCTGTCCGCTCTCGAGCGTCATTCGCAGGTCAAAATCCGGTGCCGGGACGAGGCCCGCCTTCATTTCGTAAAATAACTCAAGTTCTCGAGTTCAATCGCGAGGTTCACGTTGTTGACCGTGACCTCTGCCGGGACCTGGAGAATGATCGGTGCGAAATTCAGGATCGCCTGAATACCGCTCGCTACGAGGGTATTGCACGCCTCCTGGGCAACCGTTCCCGGAACGCACAGAATCGCCATTTTTACTCCCTTGTCGGCAATGAATCTCGCCATGCGGCCCAGCGGATAAATTGGCACCGTGATGTCGGGAGAACGTTTTTGCGGGGCGGCGTCGAAGGCAGCTGCAATCTCGAATCCTTCCTTGGCGAAACCTTCCTGATAACGCAACAGCGCCGAGCCGAGATTGCCTGCCCCGACCAGAATCGTCGGCTGGAGCCGCGTCCGGCCGAGCGTGTCGGCGAGGCGCGCGCGCAGCGTGGCGACATCATAGCCCAGGCCGCGCTTCCCGAACTGCCCGCAATAACCAAGGTCCTTGCGCAGTTGCGTTGGTTTCACACCGGCAACCTTCGCGAGCGCCTCCGATGACACCGTTACCGAATCACCGTTGGTCAGCCGTTCCAGACAACGCTTGTAGAGGGAAAGGCGGTAAACGGTTTTCCGCGGAATCGGTTCTTTCATGAAATTGTGAAAATGCTCGGGAGTTTGGCGGAATATCCGTCAGCTGGAGACCACGATCAAGCGTCCTGGAGTGATCCTCCGATCACCGCCGGATCGCCGTAGAGCGTCGAGGTCGATGCGGAGACGATGCGCACGTCCATGATTTCGCCGACGTGGCGGGGCTCGCCCGGAAACACGACGATTTTGTTGGTCCGCGTACGGCCCGCCAGACGCTCGGCGTTATGTTTGCTCGGACCCTCGCAGAGGATTTCGAGTTGCTTTCCGACGCAGGCGTCGAGTTTGCGGGCGACGTTCGCATTGATCACTTCCAGCAGGCGCTGGTTGCGTTCCTCTTTCACTGTGTCGGGAATCTGTTCAGCCATGTCCGCAGCCGGTGTGTCGCGGCGGGGCGAGTACCGAAAAATGAACGCATTGTCGAAATCGGCTTCGCGGGCGAGGTCGAGTGATTCGGAAAAATCCGCCTCCGTCTCGCCGGGAAATCCCACGATCACATCGGTCGTCACCGCCAGGCCCTCGCGGGCTGCCCGCAATTTTTCGACGATGCGGAGAAAGGACTCGCGGGTGTAGGCGCGCTGCATCGCTTTCAGGATGCGATTCGACCCCGACTGAACGGGCAGATGAACGTGCTCCATGAGTTTTGGCAGCCGCGCGAATGCCTCCACAAGATCGTCACGGAAACCGATGGGGTGCGGCGAAGTGAATCGAAGCCGCTCGAGCCCCGGCACGTCGTGAACCGCGTCGAGGAGCTGCACGAACGGGCTGCGGCCATTGATTTTCGGAAATTCGTGCCGGCCGTAAAGGTTCACGATCTGGCCGAGCAAGGTGACTTCCTTGACGCCGCGCTCAACGAGCCCGCGCACTTCTTCGACGATCCCGTCGATCGGACGGGATCGCTCCGCACCTCGCGTCGCTGGCACGATGCAATACGTACAGTGCATGTTGCAGCCCTGCATGATCGACACAAACGCTGACGCCTGCCGCTCGCGCAGCGTGTGATCGCGAATCGTATTCTGCGATCCATCTTCATCCGCCGTGTCCACGATCGCCAGACGTTCGTCGTCGATGCGCGCTTCCAAACGGTGGCGCAGCAGGTCATCCACGTAATCCGCGACCCGGTGGAATTTCTGCGTGCCGACCACCAGATCAACCGGGATGCCACCTTCCGTCAGTTCGGCACCGCGGCTTTGCGCCATGCAGCCGAGATAACCAAAAACGAGGTGCGGACGTTTTTCACGCAGCTTGCGCATCATTCCCATCTTCCCGATCGCCTTCTGCTCGGCCATGTCCCGCACGCTGCAGGTATTGAGCAGGATCACATCGGCATCGTGCTCGTCACGCGTGAGCCGGTATCCGCGGCCTGTCAGCATCTGCGCGACCTGCTCGGAATCGCGCTCATTCATCTGGCAACCGTACGTTTTGATGTAAACACTGGGCATCGGAAGGCCAGAGAGTATCGCACGAACGATTCCTTTTCCAGCCCTCGCCGGTTGATTTCCGGTGACAAAAATCCCCTTGGCTTTGCCCGAGCCAGCAACGAACACTTTTTCTGATGGCGACACCCCTGCCCGCAAAACTTGGTTACTCGATGCCCGCCGAATGGGAGCCTCACGAGGCGACCTGGCTCTCCTGGCCCCACCGCGATGGTGCCAGCTTTCCCGGCACGTACGATCGCGTGATTCCCACGTTCGTGAAGATGGCTACGGCCCTCGCGGAGTCGGAAATCGTGCGGATCAACGTCGCCGGCCCCGAACAGGAAAAAGAAGTGCGTCGGCTCCTGACCGGTGCGCCCGCCGATCGCGTCGAGTATTTTCACATTCCGACCAACGAACCGTGGTGCCGCGACCACGGCCCGATTTTCCTCAAACGCAAGCAGACGCCAAAAATTGCGCTGGTCGATTTTGGTTACAACGCCTGGGGATGGAAATACCCACCTTTTGACGCCGACGACGATGTGCCCACGCAGATCGGGGAAAAGCTCGGGATCGAGGTCTTCGACTGCGGCGACTTCGTGCTCGAGGGAGGTTCGATCGACGTGAATGGAAAAGGCGCTCTGCTCACCACGGAAAGCTGCCTGCTCAATCCGAATCGCAATCCCGATCTCGCCCGCGCCGATATCGAAAAACTCCTGTGCGACTACCTCGGTGTGAAGACAATCATCTGGCTCGGCGACGGCATCGAAGGTGACGACACCGATGGTCACGTCGATGACCTGACACGATTTGTCGGCGAGACCACGGTCGTCACTGTCGTGGAAGAAGACGAGAATGACGCGAACTTCGAGGCGCTCGAAGCGAACCTCCGCCGACTCGAGGCCGTGGAGATTGCGAAGAGCGAACCGCTCGAAATCCTCAAGCTGCCCATGCCGTCCAAACTCGTGCACCAGGGCCAGCGACTTCCGGCGAGTTACGCAAATTTTTACATCGCCAACGAGGTTGTGCTGCTTCCCGTCTTTGGTCAGACGCACGACGCGTGGGCCAAATCCGTGCTCGCCGAGGTTTTCCCGAAGCGTCGAATCGTCCCCATTGATTGCCGCGAATTGATCTGGGGTCTGGGCGCATTCCATTGCCTGACCCAACAGCAGCCTGCGGTCTGATCTTTCGCATTGCTCAAAAATCTCCTGACTTCCCGCTTGCCATGCAAAAATTGGCGTGCATTATTCCGGGTTCCTTATGGCAAAAACATCCTGGCTCGAGCGCAACAAGCGCAAGCGCAAGACCGTCGAGAAATACGCGGCTCTGCGTGCTGAACTGAAAGCGAAAGGCGATTACATCGGCCTTTCCCAGCTCCCCCGCGACGCGAGCCCGACCCGCGTGGTCAACCGCTGTCAGATCACCGGCCGCCGCCGCGCTTACCTCCGCCGGTTCAAAGTTTCCCGTATCACGTTCCGCGAACTCGCTTCCTCCGGTCTGATTCCCGGAGTGACGAAATCCAGCTGGTAGCGCAATCGCGCACTGGCTATTCCCGGGTTCGTTCGCTAAATCGGTCCGCGGGCAGGATCATCCCCTGCCCGCACATGAATCCGATCAGGCAAACACGATCCGGAGGGACGCTCGCCGTCACCCTGCAAGCGTCTTCCGTCGGCTGTCCCCTGTTGGCACCAGCGAGGCGAATGCCTGACGGAAGTCGTCCCTTTCAGACCGCGAGTCTCCCGCCACGTTTCCCATGCATTTCTTGATTGCTGCCGCTGCAAGCGGTCCGATTGCCACCGAGTGGGCGTCTCCGGGCGTCCTCTTTTTTCAGATCCTGGCCATCATGGCCCTGGTCATGCTGAACGGCTTTTTTGTCGCTTCCGAGTTTGCAATCGTAAAAGTCCGGGGCAGCCAGATCGACGCCTTGATCGATCAGGGCGTGCGGAACGCCAAACGGGCTCGCATCGTCGTCGCCCACCTCGACGAGTACCTTTCTGCGACGCAACTCGGCATCACCCTGGCCAGCCTCGGTCTCGGTTGGGTCGGCGAGCCATTTCTTGCCGCGATGGTCGAACCGGCGTTTGCGAAACTCGGTGTCACGTCACCCGTTGTCGTGCACGGGTTTGCTTTCGCCATCGCGTTTTCGATTATCACCTACCTGCACATCGTGCTGGGTGAGCTTGCCCCAAAGTCCCTCGCCATTCGCCGTGCTCTCGACATCACGATGCTCGTGAGCGGGCCGCTGCGCCTGTTTTATCTAATCTTCAAACCGGCGATCTGGTTTCTCAACGGCAACGCCAACTACCTCCTGCGGCACGCTCTCAAGGTGGAGCCGGTCGGAGAATCCGAGCTCGCCCACAGCGAAGAGGAACTCCGCCTGATCCTCGCGGAGAGCCAGAAATCCGACGAAGTTTCGTCACTCGGTCAGGAGATCGTCATCAATGCTCTCGATCTCAAGCGCCGCATCGTCCGTGACATCATGACGCCCCGTGGTGACGTCATTTACCTCGATATCGAAGAGCCGCTCGAGGCCGAAATCACCCGTGCCATCGCGTCCCGTCACACCCGGTTTCCGCTCTGCCGCGAACACCTCGACGAAGCGATCGGCCTCGTTCACATCAAGGATCTGCTCGCCGTCATTCGCGATCCTCAGCGGGACCTCGACAGCATCAAACGGGAGCTGCTCCACGTCTCCGAAATGATGCCGCTCGAAAAATTGCTCCGATTTTTTCTGACAAAACATGCGCACCTCGCCGTGGCCGTGGACGAATACGGTGGTGCCGTCGGCATTGTGACGCTCGACAACGTGCTCGAGGAGATCGTCGGTGTGATCCAGGACGAATTCGACACGGCCGAGCAGGATTTTCGAAAGATCAACGAAACCGAATTCGAGGTGGATGGCACGCACGCGCTGTATGAACTCGAAGAAATGCTCGGCTATAAATTCGACGAAGCTGACGTCACGACCATTGGTGGTTTTGTGACGTCGGAACTCGGTCACCTCCCGGTGAAAGGCGAAATTGTTCGCATCGGCGACTGGATGGTCACGGTGATGGATGCCGACAAACGGCGCGTCCTCCGCGTCCATTTCAAATCGATCCCGCAGCCCGAGGTGCTCGCGCCTGGCGCGGTGCCGCCGGTCGCCTGACATCCGGGCCGTGCAAACCACTGCGCGGCTTGTGATTCGACGAGTCGCGCCCTATTCTGGAAGCTTATGCACGATGTTCGTTTCGATGATCTTTCCCGCGTCCTGACCAAACACTCGACCCGCCTCAAATCCGGCGACAAAGTGCTCATCGACGCGTTCGACATTCCCGAGGAATTTGTCGTTGCACTCGTGCGCGCGGTTCGTGCCGCCAAAGCCACGCCGTTCGTTCAGCTTCACCAGGCGCGAATCAGCCGCGAACTGGCTTTGAAGGCCACCGACGACCAGCTCGAAATCACCAGTACGATCGAACTGGCACGGATGAAAAAGATGGACGCCTACATCGCCATCCGCGGCAGCCACAACATCACGGAACTCTCCGACGTGCCGGAGGACCGCATGCAGCTCGTGATGGGGCGAATGCGGCCGGTGCTCGATTGGCGCATCAACAAGACGCGCTGGGTCGTTCTCCGCTGGCCGACTCCGTCGATGGCCCAGCAGGCGCAGATGAGCACCGAGGCATTCGAAGAATTTTATTTCAAGGTCTGCACGCTCGATTACGGGCGTTTGGTCCCGGGAATGAAGGCACTGAAAACGCTGATGGATCGGACAGACAAGGTGCACATCAAGGGGCCGGGCACGGACCTGCGATTCAGCATCAAGGGCATCGGCGCGGTGACCTGCGGCGGCGACCGCAACATCCCGGATGGCGAGGTATTCTCATGCCCCGTGAAAACCAGTGTCGAGGGTGTGATCAACTACAACACCCCGACAGTTTATCAGGGCATCGCGTTTGAAGGCGTGCAGCTCGAGTTTGAAAAAGGCCGGATCGTCAAAGCCACCGCCAACAATACGCGCGCACTCAACCGGATCCTCGATAGCGACGAGGGGGCTCGCTACATCGGCGAATTCGCCATTGGTTTTAATCCCCACATTCTCGAACCGATGCGGGACATTCTTTTCGACGAAAAGATCGCGGGATCCTTTCACTTCACGCCGGGACAGGCGTACTCCGTCGGCGGCAATGGCAACACGAGCCGGATTCATTGGGACATGGTGAATATCCAGCGCAAAGACTACGGCGGTGGGGAAATCTGGTTCGATGGCAAGCTCATCCGAAAAGACGGCATCTTCCTCCCACCGGCGCTGCGCCAGCTCAACCCGGATCATTTGCTCAAGAAGCCTGCCAAAAAACCGATGAAAAAGTCGGCGAAAAAGTAGCGGATTATTGCGCCTGTTCGAATGCTGCGCGCCAGAATTCCAGGCGCTCCTTGATGCGTTTCTCGAGGCCGTTTTCGGTCGGATCGTAATATCTCCGGCCTTCGGGGAGGTAGGCTTGCGGGACAAATCCTCCTTCGTAATCGTGGCTGTATTTGTATCCCGCACCGTGGCCGAGCTGCTTCGCGCCCGCGTAATGCGAGTCGCGCAGATGCGCCGGCACTGCCAGCGTCGTCCCGGTGGCGACATCTTTTTGTGCTTTGCCTAAAGCAATTGTGGTCCGGTTGCTCTTCGGCGCGGTCGCAAGGTAGATCGCGGCGTGAGCCAGATTGAGCTGTGCTTCGGGCAAACCGACGAGTTCGACGGCCTGCGCGGCAGCCGTTGCGACCACGAGCGCCTGGGAATCCGCCAGTCCGACGTCTTCGCTGGCACAGATCACGACCCGCCGGGCGATAAATCTCGGGTCCTCCCCCGCGTGGATCATTTTCGCGAGCCAATAAATCGTCGCGTCCGGATCGGAGCCGCGCATGCTTTTGATGAAGGCGCTGATCGTGTCGTAATGAGCATCGCCGTCGCCGTCGTAAACGATCGCCTTGCGTTGGATGCTTTCCTCTGCGACCGCGAGCGTGATCCGCACGGCACCATCCGCGGATGCCGGTGTGGTGAGAGCCGCGAGCTCGAGAGCGTTGAGGCATTTGCGCGCATCGCCGTCACTCACCCGCGCGAGATGGGCAGCCGCATCCGGGTCGATCACAATTCCCCGTCCACCGAGCCCGCTCGCTTCGTCCTGCAGCGCACGCTCCATCAAGTCGGCCAGGTCGCTCTCGGCAATCGGCTCGAGCTGAAAAACCTGCGAACGGGAAACCAGCGGGGAATTGACGTAAAAAAACGGGTTGTGCGTGGTGGCACCGATCAACCGCACCGTGCCGCTTTCGACGTCCGGCAGCAGCACATCCTGTTGCGCTCTATTGAAACGGTGGATTTCGTCCACGAAAAGAATCGTTCGCGCTCCCCCGCTCCGCACCCGATTTGCCGCCGCGGCGGAAACCCGCCGGATGTCAGCCACGTTGCTGTCCACGGCATTCAAACGCTCGAACCGCGACGCCGTGGAAGCTGCGATGACGTGAGCCAGAGTCGTTTTTCCCGTCCCCGGAGGACCGTAAAGTATGATCGACGAGATTCGGTCCGCTTCGATCGCCCGCCGCAGCAACTTCCCTTCACCGATGATGTGACGCTGACCGACAACTTCGTTGATCGTGCGCGGCCGCATCCGGGCCGCAAGCGGCGCAGAGGCATTGACTTTGGGTTCATCGGCATCGAAAAAATCCTCCACCCACGGAATATGCCAGTGCTGCCTATTGCCTCGCAAGTCACCCGCATGCGTGGCAGTTTTTGCTCATGAACACTCTTCTGGCAGCAGTGGACTTCAGCGACGCCTCTCAAACTGTGCTCGGCCATGCGGAGCACCTCGCGTCGCGAATGGGAGCGCGCATCGTGCTCATTCACGTCATCGAGCCCGTAGCGTCATACGTTCCCGTCGGCGCCGCGATGGACGTCATCGAAACAGCTCCACCAGCTCTCTATCAGGAAAATACCGATGGTCTGAAAGGACAGCTCGACCGGCTCGCCGAGCCTTTGACTGCCCGTGGTTTATCGGTTGAAACGGATGTCCTCATCGGGCTCTCAGCGGAAGAGATCGTCGGCAAAGCCGCCGCCTGCGAGGCCGACTACATTCTCCTCGGCTCCCACGGCCATGGAGCGCTCTACAATCTTTTTGCCGGAAGCGTGGTCACCGGTGTCCTGAAACACAGCGGCATTCCAGTCGTGGTCGTTCCGATTCCGAAACGCTGAGATCCGCGTCACGCGCGATTCAGCGTGGCCCGGTAGAACGATTCGAGATTCCGCGTCGCGGCGGATTCGGAAAATTTTTCGCGCACCGCGATCTCGCCACCGGATGCGAGGCGTTCCGCGAGGTCGGGATCATCGTGGATCGCAATCAACGCGTCGGCGACCGAAGTGACATCGCCTTCGGCGCAAAGCAGGCCGCTCACCCCGTGCTCCACGGCTTCGGGAATTCCGCCGTGACGCGTGGCGATGACGGGGACGCCCGCTCCCATCGCTTCGAGCAGGGCATTGGGAATACCTTCGACGTCTCCACGGACCGTTTCACTGGGATGAACAAACGCGTGGGCCGAAAGGTAGAGGGCACGCAACGACGCTTGCTCCAGAAAGCCCAGAAATTGAACCCGTCCCGCGATGCCGAGTGATGACGCCAGTTCGCGCAGGCGTTCCTCGTCCGGTCCGGATCCGGCAATCAGGAACACAGAATTCGGCGCCCGCTCGAGCAGACGGGCAAATGCCCGCAGGCTGACGGAAACCCCTTTTTTCGGGATCAGGCGGCACGCCTGCACGACGACAAATTCCCCGCCCCGCGCGGCGCGGGCAGTCGGTGGCGGAAGCGGCACAACCGTTCGCAAGACGTGAAGTTTTTCCGCTGGGCATCCCATCGCGATCACCCGGCACGCAAGTTCTTCGGATCGCGCGGCAACGGCAGCCGCCCTTTGAAAGACCTCGTCGCGAGCGGAGCGGAAATTTTCGGAGATCATCGCGCCTGCCACGTCCGCACCGTGAAACGAAACGACTACCGGCACGGTCACCTCCCGGAGCAATGGCAGCAGGTGTACGGCAACATTCCCAAAAAAGACGTGGAGGACGTCCGCACGACCGGCGGTGAGAGCCTCCCGAATTGCGCGGACTTCACCGTTGGAAATCTGCCAGGGCTGGCGGGTGACGTGGCGTTCCCGCAGCCGGGCGAGGAATCGCCACGGAGATCGCGGAATCACGAGCGGCTCGATGCCGGGAAAGCTCGGAAGATTTTCAACTTTCTGCGCGAGCACACACACGTCGAATGCCCGCAACGCCGTGATCTGCCGGTGAATGTGATGCATCTCCGGCTTCAGATACGTCGCGCAAAAAAACGCGACGACCGGGCGCTTACCACTCAAGCGCGAAAAGAATGAATCCCTTGGGTTTTTCCGGATCGTCCGGATTGCGCGAAACCGTCTTTTCCCCGTTCCCGTATTCCGCCGGGGCGAGCGGATTGACGAGCTGCCACGGCCGGGTGGTGTTAAAAATCTCGGCAACAATGCCTTCAACCGTGACACCGCCTTCACGGGTCGGCGGCGGCAGGACGGGGGCGGGTTCGACCGGGATCACGTCGGGAACCGGAACGATAAATTCCTGGGCACTCAGCGGCAGGGCCGCCAGCAGCAATGCGACGCAAAGCGAAGGCTTCATGGGAATGGAGTCTATCGCGCGACAGCGGGCTCGGCAAGAGCACCCACCCGCGGGCTTGCACGCGGGCCGGGGAGCCGATTAAGCCCATAGCTGACATGATCATTTCCCCGAAGATTCGCGGTTTCATTTGCACGACAGCCCACCCCGAAGGTTGCGCGGCGCACGTCCAGCAACAGATCGATTACGTGAAGTCGAAACCCCGACTCGAAAACGCTCCGAAGCGCGTTTTGGTGCTTGGTTCCTCGACCGGCTACGGGCTGGCATCGCGCATCGTGCCTTCCTTTGGCGGCGGCGCATCAACCATCGGCGTCTTTTTCGAACGCGAAGGCACGGAGAGCAAACCCGCCTCTGCGGGTTGGTACAATTCGGCGGCGTTCGAGGAAGCGGCGAGTCGCGACGGTCTCTACGCCCGGAGTTTTAACGGCGACGCATTTTCCGACGCGATGAAGCATGACGTGATCGCCGCGATCAAAAACGACCTCGGTCAGATCGACATGGTCGTCTACAGCCTCGCCTCGCCCCGTCGCACCGATCCAGCGACCGGCGAGGTTTACAAGTCCGTGCTCAAGCCAACCGGCGAGACGTACACGAACAAAAATCTCAACACCGATAAAAAGCAGGTCGAGAGCATCACGATCGAACCGGCCAGCGAGGAGGAAATCGCCCACACCGTGAAGGTCATGGGCGGCGAAGATTGGCAGCTCTGGATCGACGCCATGGCGGCAGCGGGTGTGCTGGCGGATGGATTCCGGACGGTCGCGTATTCCTACATTGGGCCGGAGCTCACGTGGGCGATCTACACCGACGGCACGATTGGCCGCGCCAAACAGCACCTCGAGAGCACAGCCGCGCAGCTCAACGCGAAATTCGGCGCGAAAACGGCGATTGTTTCCGTGAACAAGGCGCTGGTCACGCAGGCGAGTTCGGCCATCCCAGTCGTGCCGCTCTACATCTCCATTCTCTACAAGGTAATGAAAGCCCGGGGCCTGCACGAAGGATGCATCGAGCAGATCACGCGCCTCTTCGCCGATCATTATGGCGCACAATCCGGTCCGACACTCGACGACAGCGGTCGCGTCCGCATCGACGATTGGGAAATGCGTCCCGAAGTGCAGGCGGAAGTCGCACGGGTTTGGGAAACCGTCACGACCGAATCGCTCGACGACGAAACGGATTTCGCCGGATATCAGCAGGAATTTTACCGCCTGTTTGGTTTCGGGCTTCCCGCAATCGACTACGCGGCGGAGACCAATCCCGTGCGTGCAATTCCGAGCCTCCCGGCCTCGTAATCAATCCGCAGATTCGCTCTCGGCATTGCGGGAGTTTGAGAATTCCAGCGTCAGATTGGTGGAGCCTCGCGATGCCACGGCGTGGATTGTTCGTACGCGTGGGCGATGCGGAGGAGTTGGGCCTCCTCGAACGGCTTGCCAAGAAACTGCAGGCCGACCGGAAGTTTTTTGCCGTCAGCCGTTCCGAAACCGCAAGGCACGCTGATGCCGCAATTTCCGGCGAGGTTCGCCGCAATGGTGAAGATGTCGGCGAGATACATTTTCAGCGGATCATCCGTCCGCTCTCCGATCTTGAAGGCAAGGTCGGGTGAAGTCGGACAGACGAGTGCGTCACATTTTTCAAATGCCTCGGTGAAATCGCGGCGAATGAGCGTTCGGACTTTTTGTGCACGAAGGTAATAGGCGTCGTAATAACCGCTCGAGAGCACGTAGGTGCCAAGGATGATGCGGCGTTTCACCTCCGTACCGAGCCCCTCTTCGCGGGACCGTTTGTAGTGGTCGAGCAAATCTTTGGGTGCGGTCGCACGATGGCCGTAGCGCACACCGTCGAAGCGGGCGAGATTTGCCGAAGCTTCCGCCGTTGCGATGATGTAATAAACGCCGACGGCAAATTCGGTGTGCGGCATATTGACCTCAACCAGCTCCGCGCCCAGCGCCTCACATTGTTTGATCGCGGTCTCGACGACTTCGCGAACCTGTGAGTCCATTCCGTCGACGAAATATTCCTTGGGAATACCCAGTCGAACTCCGCGGAGATCCCGTCCCAGCAGGGCGGTGGCGTCCTCGACCGGGCGATCAAGCGAGGTTGAATCCATCGGATCGCGCCCCGCAATCGCGTTGAGAATCAATCCGGCATCGCGCGTGGTGCGGGTGAAGGGCCCGATCTGGTCGAGCGACGATGCAAAGGCCACGAGGCCATAGCGCGAGACGCGTCCGTAGCTTGGCTTGAGACCCACGCAGCCGCAGAGCGCTGCGGGCTGGCGAATCGAGCCGCCAGTATCCGATCCGAGAGTCGCAAATGCTTCGCGCGCGGCGACGGCCGCTGCCGACCCGCCGCTCGAACCGCCCGGTATGCGGCCCGGATCCCACGGATTGTGCGTCGGATGAAACGCGGAATTTTCCGTGGACGATCCCATGGCAAATTCGTCCATGTTCAGCCTGCCGAACGGTATGGCTCCGGCGCCGCGGAGATTGGAGATCACCGTGGCGTCGTACGGCGACCGAAAATTTTCCAGCATTCTGGAGCCGCAGGTGCACGGCTCGCCGAGAACGTTGATGACGTCCTTGATACCGATCGGAACTCCACCGAGCGGGAGCGAAACATCAGCCTGCTCCGCGAGCTGGCGGGCGGTGGCGAAATCGCGCGACAAGTACGCCTGGACGGTGGGGTCAATCCTGGCAATGCGGGCTTCGAGGGCGTCGATTGCGTCTGTGGGACTGGCGCTGCCGGATCGAAACGATTCCTGAAGCTCGGCGAGGGAAAGATCGGGTAAATCCATTGTAAATTTTCAGACCGTGGCGGTTCGGGATTTCTGAACGTTCATTCGACCACTTTAGTAACCATCACGAGACCGTTGGCCTGATGCGGTGCGTTGGCGAGGGCCGCTGATTTCGTGAGGCTGGGCCGGGTTTCATCCACCCGGAAAACGTTGAAGACCTCGGTGGTGTGAGCGGTTGGTTCGACATCCGAGACGTCCACCTTCGCGAGCTGATTGACGTATTCCAATACCCGGCCAAGTTGGGAGGAGAAGCGGGTGATTTCGTCTTCGGAGAGATCGATGCGGGCGAGATGGGCGACATCGCGGACGTCGAGGGTTGGTTTCATGCGGGAAAAAATGAAAGTTCGAACGCGGGGTGGCGAATGCTTTTTTTACAAGGGCCAGAAATAGGGAAGAAGCGTCAGCACGACAACGCAGAGCAGGACGGTGAGACCGAGGCCAACCTTCACAAAGTCCATGAAGCGGTACTTCCCGGGGCCGTAAACGAGAATGCACGACGGTTCGAGCGGAGCGATGAACGAAATCGAGGCGGCAAGCATCACGCCAATGGCGAACGTCCTGGGATTCGAACCAAGGACTTCGGCGGTTTTGATCGCGACGGGTAATACTACGAGCGCGGCGGCCGCATTCGACATGGGCTGGGTGAGCAAAATCGTCAGCACAAAAAATCCGGCGAGAATGCCGTGGACGCCGAGGGGCAGCAGGAGATTCACGATGAGGCCGGAGAGAAATTCGGCGGTCCCGGTTTTTTCCATCGCCACACCAAAAGCGGTCATGCCGCCGATCAGGATCAGCAATCGCCAGTCGATGAACTGGTAGGCCCGTTCGATATTCACGGCGCCCAGCAACACAGTGGCGACAGCGGCAACGAGGAAACACGCGGCAAGTGGCAGCAGGCCCAGCGACCCGACCGTGACGGCCGCGACAAAAATTCCGAGCACGGCACCGCCACGCCAGGGGTGCGGGGATTCCACCCCCGTCTCCTCGAGGGTGGGTAGACCGAAGCTGTCTTCGAGCAACGCGAATCGCGTCGGCTCTGCCTGCACGAGCAGCACGTCGCCGATGTGCAGCGGGATATTTTTGATTTCTTCGGCCAGCGTGCGGCCCTGGCGATAGATGGCGAGGACGATGACTCCGGTTTTCCGGCGAAAATCGAGCTGGGACAACGTGCGGCCGGCCGCTTCGGACAGCGGGCCAACCATGACCTCGGCAATGCGCATCGTCTTGCCTTCGAGGTCGCTGCTGGCGAGGGCGCGGTTGCCATTGATGTCGATGCCTTCGATCTTCCGGACCTTGAGCAAATCGCTGCGTTTGCCAACGACCAGCACCACGTCGCCCTCGGCAAGGCGCGTGTCGGTTTCGGGAAAAATCGTCTCTCCTCGCCGCAGGATTTTCAGAACTTGAAACTCGAGAATGGAAAGATCGGAGTCGCGAACGGGCTGGCCAATCAGCGGTGAACCCGGCAGCACCACGATCTCGCTGAGGTATTCACGGATCTCGCCCCCCTCGGGCAACGTATCATCCGCGCGGTCCGGCAGAAGTTTCACCCCGATCAGCATCATGTAGGCGATGCCCGTCAGCAGAATGATGATGCCGATTGGCGTGATTTCGAACATGCCGACCGGCTCCAAACCGACCTGCTGAATAAATCCGCTGACGGCGACATTTGTCGATGTGCCGATCAGGCTGCACGTGCCCCCGAGAATCGACGCGAACGCCACAGGCATCAGGAGTTTCGACGGACTCACACCGCCCTTGCGGCCAAGACCGGAAACGAGCGGGGTGAACAACGCGGTGATCGTCGTGTTGTTCATGAATGCAGACGTGCCGCCGACGATTCCCATTGTGCCAAGAAGGAAACTCCGCGATCCGGCGTGTGCTCGCCGCCGCATTTGGCTCCCGACCCAATCGAGCACCCCCGCATCCTGCAATCCTGCGCTGATCACGAAGATCGACGCGAGGATCACGATGATGTCGTTGCTGAATCCGGCGAACGCCTCAGCTGGCGTGAGAATGCCGGGAACGATCAACGCGATCAGGAGCAGCAGCGTAATCAGATCGACCGACAGCTTCTCAAGGCTGAAAAGCAAAATTGCGGCAGCCAGAAGACAGAGGACGTAGGCGATCAACATGGGACGAAACCGGGGATTGAGGAGAGTGCGGAAATCCGCGGGATTGGCGAGCGGGAAACGCTCCGCCCGCCGGGCGGTCAAGCCGTGAGCGCGGCGTGCTGTTCGAGGCAATATCGGTCCGTCATCCCGGCGAGATAGTCGGTGACGGTTCGCTCCAGCCCCTCTTTTTTCAATCGGCGAGACGCGCGGCGGCCCAGCAGGGATGGGCGTTCGATGACGCGCTGGAACAAGGACTCGAGCAGGTGGCAGGCCCGGTCATTGGCGGCCGCAACCGTCGGGTTATGATAAAGATTTCGGTAGAGAAATTTCCGCAAAGTGGCATTGCCGGCGCGGGTCGCGGGGCTGAAGGCAACGAGCGATTTGGGATGGCGGCGGACATCGTCCACCGACTGAACGCCGGACTTGGCGATGGCTCGGGCGCTGGTGACAACGACGTCTTCGACCTCACGATTGACCAGACACCGGATCACGAAGCCACGGTGCTCGTGAGGATCGAATCGCCGAAATTCACGGGCGGCCAGCACCCGGGCATCGGCCCAGATCGAAATGTCGTCGAGCACGGCGGGATCGATGAGTCCGGAGTCGATACCGTCGTCGAGGTCGTGGCTGTAATAAGTGATTTCGTCCGCAAGATCGGCCACCTGGGCCTCCAGGGACGGCGAGGCGTACTGCGTGCCGTCGGGCAGGGCGCGGTCGGCCCGATGTTTTTGCAACCCCTCGATGACCTCGAATGAAAGGTTGAGACCGGCATGACGCGGATAACGTTCTTCGAGCAGCGACACGACGCGAAGACTCTGGTCGTTGTGGTCGAATCCGCCGTGTCCGCGCATCAGCCGATTGAGCGTTTGCTCTCCCGAGTGACCAAATGGCGGGTGGCCCAGATCGTGCGCCAGCGCGATGGCTTCGGCCAGATCCTCATTGAGCGAGAGCGCCCGGGCAATCGTGCGCGTGATCGAAGCGACCTCGATCGTGTGGGTGAGGCGAGTGCGGTAATGGTCGCCGGTGCCGTTCAGGAAAACCTGCGTTTTACCATCCAGGCGACGGAATGCCGCGGAATGAATCACGCGCGCGCGATCACGCTGGAACGCCGCGCGGTAGGGATGATCCGATTCGCGATGTTTGCGACCCAGGGATTCACGGGCTTTCACCGCAGCCGGTGCCAGGATGGCAAGTTCGTCGGATTCGATTTGGTCGCGGGCCTTGAACATGGGTCGCGCTCAATCCTTATCGCCGAAAACCCGCTTCTTCGCGGCGATTCGGTCTTTCCGGGCCTGGGCGAACACAAGAATCAAATCGTAAATCGCAAGCAGGATCACGCAAACGGTGACCCAGCCGCAGGCCAGCCAATACAGCGCGAAAACCAGCGGATGCTGGACAAAAACATTCCAAAGAAAAACCGAGCCGACAAACAGCATCACCAACGCCGCCAGTGTGAGGATCAGCATGACGCGCCGCCGCACGGCCTGCTCGCGCGCAATGCCGGTCGTGATGGCGAGCACCAGCGCGAAAAAGCGGTTCACGTGATCCGCAGGGTCGTCGCCGGATCGAAAAACTGCACGTGAGCCAGATCAACCTGGAAGCGCATCCGGTGCCCGGCCTGGCTGGCGTCGACACGGTCTGTGCTGCGGGTGATGAGCATATGAGCCCCCGTTTCAACGTGAAAAATCGTCTCCGCGCCCAGTGGCTCGACGAGGTCGACCAGCGCTTGAAACCAATCGCCTTTTGGAATCTGCGCATCGGTGGGAAGCAGCGAGCAGTTCTCGGGCCGGATGCCGAGCACGATGTCCTGACCGGACCGGCCGACCAGTTCGGGACGGTCCCCAAGTTTGAGCTCGATCACTCCCCCACCCGTCTCTTTGAACACCAGTTGTCCCTCGGCTCCCTTGAGTGCACCATGGATGAAATTCATCGGCGGGCTGCCGAGGAAACCAGCGACAAACATGTTTTTCGGCTCCTGATATAACGTCAGCGGCGCGTCGGCCTGCTGGATGACACCGTCTTTCATCACCACAATTCGCGTGCCCATGGTCATCGCTTCGACCTGATCGTGGGTCACGTAGATCATGGTGGCCTGGAGGCGTTGGTGAAGTTTGGTGATCTCGGTGCGCATCTGGACGCGCATTTTGGCGTCGAGATTGGAAAGCGGTTCGTCGAAAAGGAAAACCTTGGGATGGCGCACGATGGCACGGCCCACGGCAACTCGCTGGCGCTGACCACCCGAGAGCGCCCGCGGTTTGCGTTCGAGTAATTCTTCGAGCCCAAGAATGCCCGCCGCCTCACTCACCCGCTTGTCGATTTCGGATTTGGCGTATTTCCGCATTTTTAATCCAAATGCCATGTTCGCCCGCACCGTCATGTGTGGATAAAGCGCGTAATTCTGAAATACCATCGCGATGTCGCGGTCCTTCGGCGGAACGTCGTTCACGCGACGATCCCCGATCAGGATGTCGCCGCCGGTGATCTCCTCGAGGCCGGCAATCATGCGCAGAGTGGTGGATTTTCCGCAGCCGGACGGGCCGACGAAGACAACAAATTCGCGGTCCTGGATGTCGAGATTGAAGTCACTGACAGCGGTGACAACCGCACCGTGGTCGCCGGGGTAGGATTTTGAAACGTGGGAAAGCGTGACCTTGGCCATAGGAGATTACGGGGGAGGAAGAACGGTGCGGAGGCTAGGATGGAGGCATTCTCCGGTCAACCGTTTCCCCCGTGACCTCATCGGATGGACCCGAGAGCGGACTTGAAAAACCGTGTCGGTGCGCTTCACTGCCGGAATGAGAATGGTGATCCGGGGCTTTGCTCTCCTCCTGCTCGTCTTGACCCTCCTCGGATGGGGCTATCTGGGATCCAACCTCGGGTGGACCAAAACGAGCGTCGCCACGACACGCACGGACCCGATCACGGACATCAGCTACACCGAGTACGAAAGCCGCTTCGTTCCGGGCGTGGAATTTCTTGCCATCGGCATCGCCGGTGCCGTCGTAATTTTCGCAGCGACACTCTTCATTCCACTCACCAAACCCAAATCCAAATCGTCATGAAACGCACCTCCCTCGCATTCGCACTTACGGCCAGCCTTTGCGCCACCGCCTTCGCCGACAAACAGACCTTCGATTTCAAAGATCCGAAGGGAGTCAACAACGTCACCTTCAAACTCGACGCACCGCTGGAGACCATCACGGGCACCGCCAGTGGCATCTCGGGCACGATCACGATCGATCCGGAAAATCCGGCCGAAGCCGAAGGCACCATTGTCGTCGACGCCGAGACACTCCACGTGCCGAATCCCATGATGAAGGATCACATGCACGGCGAAAAGTGGCTCGACGTGACGAAGCACGAAAAGATCACGTTCGAGGTCAAAGGAATCTCGAACATTGAAAAGGAAGGCAACACAGGATCCGCCGACGTCACGGGGACGTTCACGCTGCGCGGCATCTCAAAAGACCTGACCGTACCAGCGAAGGTGACCTATCTGCCGGGCCGTCTTGGTGATCGCATGCCCGACCTCAAAGGCGACCTTCTCGTAATCCGCGCGGATTGGACGATCAAGCGCAGCGAATTCGGCATCCAGCCCGGCCAGAACGAAGACAAGGTCTCCGACGAGATCGAACTCTCGATGAGCATCGCCGGCGCTTCGCCGAAAGACTGAAAAACCCGCCAGGTTCAATCGAAGAAGCGGCAGGCCACCATGCCTGCCGCTTTTTTGTGCCGTCGTGTCGCCAGAAAACGCGCGCCAATTGACTGGCTCGCGGCCGGATTTTCGGGAATTCTGGACGTCGCATGAGTCGTCCCATCGCCTACCTCGGGCCCGCCGGTACGTTTTCCCACCTGGTTGCGCGCAAACGATTTCGCAGCGATTCCGACCTGATTCCCTGCCAAAGCTTCGGTGCAATATTTGAATTTCTCGCTCAGAATGACGGCCACCGCGCGGTTGTTCCCGTCGAGAACTCGGCGGGCGGAACGATCTACGACACGGTCGATCTGTTGATCCAGAATGGGGGGCGAATCTTCGTTACGGAACAGATCGCGCTCGACGTGCGGATTGCATTGATCGGCCGGAAGGCCGTTCCGGTGCGCAAGGTATTCTCCCACTTCGTGCAGTTACACAATCATCGCGAATGGCTGCGCACGCACCTGCCCGAGGCTCAGATCGAAGCCGCCTCGAGCACGGCGGTCGCCGCTGAACTTGCTGCCAAAACCAACGGCGGCGCTGCCCTTTCAGCCCCCGGTGCGGCCGCCATTTACGGCCTCGATGTCCTGAAATGCCCCGTCATCCGGGCGGGCTCCAACGTAACGGATTTCGTGGTTCTCGCGCGACAGCCCGTCAGTCCGCGACAGCCCGCTCGCGCCCGGACGGCGATCGCCGTTTCTTTCAGCAACCAGTGCGGCAGCCTCTACCGGTTTCTCCAGCCATTCGCGCAGGCCAGGGTGAATCTCAACCGCATCGTCTCCCGGCCGTTTCCCGGAGACGCCGATCGCGCCGTGTTTTTTATGGAAATTGATGGTGCACCGGGTGTCGCGGCATACGACATGGTCATCCGGCGTGCGCAGGCTCGCAGCGAGACATTTGCATCCTTTGGTTCCTACCCGTGGGGCCGGCGCGTCCGCTCGTAACGGATTGGATCGCGGAATCCGGCGATTTCGTTCTCCGGCGACACCGAAACCTCCGCGGAATTGCGGTTTCCGAAAAACGGGCTGGCTTCCCCCGCGTCGTGTGCTACTCTGACCGCTACCTGATATGCAAAGGAAAAGTGCCTTCTCTCGTCGGCTTCCGGATCTCGTGACTGAAGAATTAGTCGCTGCTCTCTCGAAGAAAAATACTTCATTCGAATTCAAGCAACTCTTTGACGTCGTTCACGAAAAGCTCCGTGCAAGGAATGCGGCGAGCGGGGGCGAAGAAATGCTCCGTCTGCGCGCTTACGAAAAACTTCAGAACCTCGTATCACGCGGCATGGTGAAAAAGACCGGCAAAAAGTACAAAGGTCTGGCATCCATTTCAAAAGCGCTCACGCCGCCGATTTCGGTTCCTCCGCCCACCGCGATTCCCGCGGCCAAGTAAGGAAATTCCGAAAACGGCCGGTTTCCGCAATTGCGGAGGACTTTTCGTTTAGATATACGCCCTGTTCATGATTCAGGACTACGTTCCCGTGCTGCTGCACATCCTCGTCGCCGTAGGGTTCGCGACGTCTGCGCTGGTTGCCAATCTGGTGCTGGGCCGGGCTGGCCAACGTTCGGAAATCAAGGACACGGCCTACGAGTGCGGCATGCTCCCGGAAGCCGGACCGCAACCGCGATTCAGCGTCAAGTTCTACCTCGTGGCGATGCTCTTCATCCTGTTTGATATCGAAATTGTTTTTATGTATCCGTGGGCTGTCGTTTTCACGGAATTTATCGCCACTCAAGGCATGGTCATCTTCTGGAGCATGCTGAGTTTTGTGACGATTCTTCTCTTCGGTTACCTCTACGCCATCCGCAAAGGCGCGTTGGATTGGTCGCGTTAATCGGAGCATTTTTCTCCATTCCACCCCAGCCGACCCGGAAGTCTCTCGATGGTCCACCACCTCGTCCTCTTCAAATTGAAGCCCGAGGTGGATGATGAAAAAGTCGAATGGATGATGCGGCAAACGCGGATCCGCCTGTTAAAAATCCCGGAAGTTCTCAGCGTCAAGTGCGGGAAAACGCTGACGGATGACAATACCTGGCCATTTTTTCTTTCGGTCGATATCGAGAGCACCGAAAAGCTGGCGATTTACCGGGACGATCCCCATCACGTCAAATACGTCGAGGACGTGATCCGCCCACACACGACCGAACGACTTGCGCTGGACTACGAGATGGATCCGGGGCGAGACGTGAGATATTCCTGAAGCCGACTGGCAAAAAACGCGATTTCGTCCTCGGTGATGCCGAACGGCGGAGTGATCGAAAGGACGTTTCCGTTCGGCGAACCAGCCAAAATCAGGAGCCCGTCACCGAGGGCGCGCAAAACAATTTCGCCCGCCAATTCGGCATCGGGACTTCCATCCGCAAGGATAAGTTCCAGGCCGCGCATCAAGCCGGCACCGCGGCGATCACCCAGGGCGGGAGACACCAATTGATCCATCGCCGATTGCAGCCAGCCCGCCGCGAGTTTGACCTGTCGGGCGGTTTTCGGTTCGAGATGCTGGCGAATCGAAGCCAGCGCCATCGCGCAACCGACCGGATTGCCGAGATACGTGCTGGTGTGCAGAGCCTCGCCGCGGGATTCGGGCCAGGCGTCCATGACGTCACTTCGGCCCACGCAGGCGGAGAGCGGAAATCCCGACGTCAATCCCTTGCCGAGGCAAATGATATCGGGATACACGTCGAAAAGTTCCGCGGCGAAGAGACGTCCGGTCCGATTGAAGCCCGTGTAAATTTCGTCAAAGATCAGGAGGACTTTGTGCTCGTCGCAGAGTTCCCGCAGCATGTGCAGGAAATCCCGAGGCGGAACCAGGTCGCCTCCCCGCCCCTGGATGGGCTCCACAAGCACGGCACCGATGTCCCGCTGGCGCATCGCGTTCCCGATCTGTTTGCGCAACTCCTCGAGACAGGGAGTCGAACAATTGGGAAATGGGCGACCTTCCAGCCGAAATCCTTCGGTCCTTCCGAATGGGCACCGGTAACAGGAAGGGAACGGTAATCGCACCCCGAAGCGGCCCAGCTGAGGTTTGAATGGCTCGCGAAAAAACGGGATGCCCGCAGTCTCGAGTGCCCCGTGGCCGAGACCGTGATAACCCCCATCGAAGGAAATCACCCCGGCTTTACCGCCGTGGAGAAGCGCGGTCTTCAGGGCGGCTTCGACGGCCTCCGATCCGGAGCTGGCGAGAATTGTGCGCCCGAAGCCGGTACCCCAAAGTTCGAACGTGATCGCGCTCAGCAGTTCGCACAGTTCCGCTTTTTCGCGGGTCGGGTGCACGTCACCCATCGCGTGAATCAGGCGGCCAGCCTGGGAAAGCATCGCTTCACGGACCGGCGGCGCATTGTGGCCAAGGCCAGCCACGGCAAATGCTGACGTCAGGTCGAGGAATCGATTGCCGTCCACGTCCCAGACGTTGACGCCGTCCGCGCGCTCCCAGAATACCGGGAATCGATCGCTCGTGAACGTCACGTTGCGCGACTCGAAGCGCCTCAGCCGGGCCGCGAGCGCGCGGGATTGAGGCCCGGGAACCGGTGTCCGAATGTCGGGCAGCATGACCGGCTACGCCGCGCGGACGTTGCCGGTTCGTGCGATCATGCTGGCGTAGAGCCGCTCGGTTTTTTCCGCCGCCGCCTGCCACGAAAAGTCCGCGGCCATGGCTCGCTCCGCGAGTTCCGTCCATGCCGGTCGCGAAGCAAAAACCTGCGCCACCCGCCGTGCGCCGTCGACAAAGGCATCGGGTGTCGCGTCGTAAAACGTGAATCCAAGCCCCGCATCGCCCTCAATCCGGTGAGCGGGAACCAGCAGTTCGAGCCCACCACACGCCAGTGAAAATGGCACACATCCGTAACGCATCGCCAGAACGAGCCAGCGCGCATCGGCCCGCACCGGCGCGGGCAGCGCCAGCACGTCACTCCCAGCAAGCGCCAACCGGACGATTTCCTCGCTGGCATCGGGCTGCCACGAAAGACATCCGGAATGTTTGCGCGAAGCGTGCTCCATGCCAGCGAGACCGGCGACACCGATGCGGCCGAGCACGGCAATGCGCGCGCCGGACTCCAGCACCCGATCCAAAGCCGGCAACAGCACATCGAGGCCATCAGATTCCATGCCGTCGGTCAGGACGAGGAAAAGCGGGGCATTTTCCGGCGCGGTCAGTCCGCACCGCGTCAGCCACGCCTTCCGGTTGGCGCGTTTGCCGTCCGGCGTTTTGAAACGTTTTGCCAGGGCCTTGTCGCTTCCGGGCATCCACGTTGGCTCAGTGATCCCATTGAGAATTCCTTCCACCTTCCCCGCCTGCTCACGCATGACCGGATCGAGACCACAACCGTGCTCAGGTGTCTGAGCCGCGCTGGCGAACCGCGGACCAGGAACGACAACATTGTCCGCAAACATCATGCCGCCCTTGAGGTAGTTCAGGCTGCCGTAATATTCGAGGCCGCGCGCCGAAAAGTAGTCCCCCGGCAGGCTCGTGAGCGGAAAATCGTAACTCCAGAAATTGCCCTGGTGCTCGAGTGAATGGGCGGTGAGCACGCGGCGGAACGGCAATCCCTGCTCCGCGAGAAAAATCGGCACCAGCGCTGACTGCCAATTGTGTGCGTGCACCACGTCCGGCGCCGGATCCATCCGCCGCGCCACCTCCACCACGCACCGGCTGAAAAACGCAAATCTCGCCGCGTTGTCCTGATAATCCCGGTCGTCACCACCATAGAGGCCGGAGCGGTCGAAATATTCGTCCCGCTCAATAAAAAAGACCTGCACACCATTGGGCGCACGCCCTTCCCGCACGTCGCACGAATATTTCGCACCACCAACCGGCACCGAAAATTTCGCCCCCGTCTTTTTGATCTTCGGAGCATTTTCCCTCACGGCACGGTAGTAAGGAATCACCACGCTCACGTCGTGGCCCCGCGCCGCGAGCGCCCCGCTGAGAGCCAGCATCGCTTCGCCGAACGCACCCGAGCTGGCAAACGGTTCCAGCTCACTTGCGGCAAACAAAATGTTCATGCCCTTTCGTAGCACCCACCCGGCGGAATGTCATTCGCGGAGACCCATTTTGTCCATCGACAACCCGAGGCTCCCGCGCTAATTCTTCCTGCTCAAAAAAAGGAAGGGTGGCTGAGTCCGGTCGAAGGCACTCGACTCGAAATCGAGCGTGGCAGCGATGTCACCGTGGGTTCGAATCCCACCCCTTCCGCCATATCTCCCTCATGGAGAGTGGTTTAAAGACCAAAAAGTTTGACCAATTTCAGAAATTTCTGTAGCCCACATTGGGACTATTTTCCAAGTTTTCTCACATTTTTAGACGAATTTGGGCTACGAAGTGGCTACGGATTTTGGTCCGAAAAGCACGCGCCCGGAATACGAAATGGTGCACTGATTCCTCAAAAGGCACCCAAGAAGGCAAAAAATATTGCACCCCGAACCCTGAATCAACGATTCCGCAATCCGATTTCCAGCAACCGCATCAGATTCTCCACGCGCTGAAGGATGGCGGATAGCTCTGGGCTGCGGTCCAAGCCAAGTTGCTCATGGATTTGCCTCAACGTTGGAGTGCTCGCGCCACGGTGACAATCCCTCAAGAGCACGAGAAGGACGCTGGGCCAATGATACCTCACCATCCCCCGAACTTTGAGGTATGGGATCACGTCCGAATCTTTGAGGTTGTCCACCTGCGAGACGGAGCATCTCATTTTTTTGGCGAGTTCTTCCCGATCAAGAAGATCGTCGGGATCTTTTGCTGAATCGCAAAAAGGCTCTACAGAATCGGATCTATCCTCAGGGACCATTGGAACCAAGGGGGGGCGCCCCCGAAGTGCGCAGCCAATGGTTTGGGACAATCACTCTCCCGGAGGAACCGGGCAATGCAGGATGCGGTCAGCGTCAGAACGGGAGTCGCGCCGGACACGCTGCGAACATGCTCCGGTTGGCGCACTCCTACTCCCCGGAAAAAATCCCGGCAACAAATGAGTGTTAGGCAATGCCTTGTGTTTATCATTTTCAGCTTCTCTACGATGCTGGTCGACTGTTTTTTTCAGTTACGTTTCTGGATGGCGGCGGCAATATCTTCTGCGCTCCAAAAATTCTCCAACTGACAAAGACCAAGTGCGTGGTAGCTTACCCATGCAATTGCTTTCTCAGCGTCACTAAAAACAAGATTAGATTCAGTGGCTCCTTCAAGAGTGTGAATTATCGTGTCGGCTCGCACGTCGATGTATGGCGGCATTTGGCTACGGATAACAATGACACCACAGTCCGGGCCGAATCCGTTAAACGAAATCCTCAATTCGCCCGACAATCCCATTTCAAATGTCACATAGAAATTCTTGGTCAGTTGTGGTACATCCAGCTTTAGCCATAGAGCGTTTGCTATCGAATGATACAATTCCAGCACCTCGCCAGTGGCCAATCCTGAGCTGTGGGGCATTGTGAATGGAAGTGAGGAACCAGTGATCGATTCTGCAACTCGTTGATTGCTGCATTCATTCTGAGACGTCTCGATTCGCGGGTTGCTTAGGTCAGTTTGGGTGTCGGTTTTCATAGTTTTTAAAACGTGATTGGTTCTGTTGCTCAAATTTTGGGGCATTTTTTGGTCTGCGGCAACCGATTGGTTGCTGTGTCCACCCGCTTACTGCTTCAAAAATAGACATAATGTGGTAGACTCTACCTATGAAGCGCCAATCGATCGTTAAAAACCTTCCAATATCTGAGGAAAAAAGCCCAGTTGTCTCCCACCGAGCGGACAAACGGACAGTCCGCGCTGCTGGGTGTGCTGCCTACGAAGTTTTCGTGAAATGCAAAAAATACAACCCGAATAACTTTCAAAACTACCTCGGTTGTGTGTTGAACGTGCTGTACACCATCATTCGGTCAGGAGCACCTCGCGAAATCCCCGTTCCCAAAGGAGTCAACAGATCGACAATATCGGATACACAGAGTCGCTTCTTTAAAGTTTTTGGAGAACGAAAAGCATTTTTTGATCGGCAGGCAAACGAGAAACTTCGCCCCGCACAGCCAAGGATCGTTACTCAAGCAATGAGTATGCTGCCCTCTGCCCGGTCAGGACGGGGTCCTCAAAAAGCCAAAGCTCTGCTTGCCCAAATTCCCGCAGGTCTGAAACCTATTCATGTTCTTCTTAGCAATGGGCTGGAATTTCTGATGGCGAGAGAGAGGTTTTTGCAGCGAAAAGCAAAACGCTGAACCGGCAACTCCCATCACGGACGCTGACTCCCAAAGTTCACTGCGGTCGAAACGGGCAATCCAAGTGATAGTCTGTATCAATAACACATCAGATCCTGATGCAGTCTCGGCCCGGATTTGATTCCGTTCTCTGCAGCACAGTGTCGACGCTCAATCCAGTGATTGATTCGGAGAGGGCCGTGCAAATCTTTGATCGACTCCCAGCCTGCCTCCGAAACAATTACAGCCCATCCTTCAGCCGCAGTTTGACTATATGAGCGCCCAAAATAGGTGACAGGCCCGTCCATCCACCACACGCTGCGTGCGACAAGGCGACCAGATCGGTCATTCCATGAGAACCAGGGTAATTTTGCAGGTTGCCACTTGAGCGTGAACCCCAACTCGGGAACTAGGGCCAACCACGGTCGTGACGGCATGTCTTTTGGGTTCTTCGCCCGCATTACGAGGCCACTACCGTCCAGCTGTGCCCCAAAATAATCGTCAGAGGAAAAAGTTGCGGCGGGGACGAACGGACCTTGCCATCGGTCGAACGACGAAGGTTCTGCCAGAGCGCTCGGCGTGGCTAGGCACCACTGCTGCTCTTCAGGACGGTGGTCTGTAAACACTTTGAAGCAATGTTCAGCGCCAAGTATGCGCCAACCGGGATAGATTCGCCAGAGTGCGCCGAGATCGGGTGGCAATGCTGCATTAAGCCACTCCTCACTCCAAGCTTCGGTAGGCACATCGTTCTGGCAAAGAAAGCACGAGATGGGCCGAGCTTCAGGTGAAGCTCCTATGAATCCTGAATCTTTGATGCCGAACATCTCAATCATCAGCCGCAGATCGTCGGGGGCGATAAGTCCAGAATCGTGAAGTTCAGCCAAAATCCGCATGGTCGCTCGTTCAGCAGCGCGTGCAGACTCGTTCCTGTAGAGATATTCCAAGCCCGTGTCTCGCAAACGCTCCTCCAGCGAGCGTTCTGAATCTTGTTGCAAGGTGCTATCCAATATTTGGAGGTGAGTAGACTGCAGACGTTGAAGGAGGTTGCTCAGCGAGATACCGCAGTGACGCGCCACCAATTCCATCTTGCTGCCGTATAGCTTCACCGCAATACCGGGGTCGAATGGTGGAGGGATCGACATGTTATAGGTAGGATTGAGCGTCGCAGCACGTTTTGGATACCTGGTTGTCGGCCGGAGCAGAAGTTCGCCCAGTTGCTCAACAGCGTGCCTAACGTCTGCCTCCGGATCGTCATGCAGCGGTTCAACGTCTTCCCAAAAATGCTGCACGGTATCGGGATTTGAGCGCGCAGCGGCTATAAGAATTACAAGGAAAGTTGAACGGTCAAAGTGCCGCTGCTTCAGCGCTCTCCTTAACCGCAACCGGATCGCTCCGTTCTGAGATAGAACAAGATTTAAGCAGGCGCGTTGAGCTCCATGTCGCACGACACCGGATGCATGTTCGGTGAGATTCAGAACAATCTCCGCCATAGCCTCGCCCTGATTTCCGAGGTCTAGCGCAATTTCGGGGCAGCATTCTGGGGTGGTGGTATCGCAACCCCACAGGAGGGCTGTCACATAGCGAGATACCTCGCCGCTGAAGGTCTTTCTCTCCTCTTCGTCGAGCAAAGCATCACATGCGATCTGCCATTGCCGGACATCCAGCCAATCATGGTCTTCTAAACTGGCGAACCAGCGCCTCCCTGCAATATCCGGTGCTGCCAGTGTGAGTGCTTGATGGGCCGAGGTGAGATTGTCCGCATTAGGGAAAGTTTGCAGCTCCGACATCTCCTCGTCGACACACCGGAGTGCCAACGTTTTTGCATGTTCCCGCTCCCCTAAAGCGAGCATTCGCTCGACTGCTGCGAGGATAGCTTCCGGCTCTTTGCCGGGCTCACCGAGCAGGTCCATGGCAGTGCCCAGTTCCTGTTTACCCAAGCGCGAGTATACATTCGCCGCAATTCTAGACCAACCAATGAAACGGTGAATTTGTGCGCCTTCTCTTGATGTTCCTCCTTCCTCTTCAAGAACGGATCTCAGCTCCGCGAGCAGATTTGCGGAATTAGCTAGACGTTCGATAATTTCACGCGTGGCGCGGACACTTGATTCACTGCCATTCTCCGGCCAGTCCTCGAGAACCGTCGAACTAACTAGACCTACGTCAACCAAACCCATTAGCCATGACCGTCTCGCTCTTGAAAAGCCTCGCGTGAGTACCTGTTGCTGGAAGCGTTCCGCCCATTGCACAGCGTTCTCGCGTCCTCTGTCCTCCTCGGCTGCCCTGAAAAGACCTGCTGTCACCTCGCTATCTCCTTCTTCTGCCACCGGCACAACGATGCTGCCTAGAACTTCGAGAAGTGTCTCTACGTCCCGTTGCGGCGCAAGCAGGGAGGCGCGAAGCACCGACGTTAAATTGTCAACGAATGAGCTTGGACCATGGTTTAGATTATACTCCCACGTTTCAAAACCGAGCTTAGGGCTGATTATGACCGAAGTCTCGATTAAAGCTTTAACTGCTACTGACATTCCACCGCCATGCGTCTCATGTCGTAGTGAGTGGAGGCTGCGGGCGATGAGGGCACATTGTGATTCTGCATCGGCTGGGTGCCTTCGCCAGTGTTCCGTGAGCAGTGGCACCAAAAAACTGAGCTGATCATCTTTGTGGTAGCCGATTCCAAATGAAAGCTTCAGAGCTTCACTCAAGCTCGCAGCTGCCCGCTCCGGTTGCTGGGCAGAGAGCCAAGCCTCCGCCAATGCCGTGCATTCGGAGACGCGCCCTCCGGCATTGGTCGCCGGATCAAGCTCCCGCTCAATATCTTCGATCCACCGTTCTGCCCAAGTGGATGAAGCCCCCTCCATCAGCATGGCCTCAATAATTGCGCGGCGATTGTCTGGCAGCCAGAATCGGAGTGTCTCCGGGTTCTCCCAAGCTTTATCAAGCGCGGCTTCTAGCAATCTCAAGCCTGGAGGGCCGAAGGCTGCGCAGGCAGGTGGCGTGAGTTGCGTTGCTTGCCAAGTGACTTCGTGGATGTCACGGACTCCATGCCAGCAAAGAACGTTAGGCGGCCATTGGTGCAAAAGTCGGAAGAGATTGGATAGTCTTCGACCCAGGTCCGCGTGAACCGTGTCTTCACCCCTCCATGCCGCAGCCCAAATCTGGGCAGTAAAAATGCGAACACGAGCCATAAGTTGACTGCCTTCAGCAGTTTCACCACCGCTAGGTAGAAGCTCGGACACTGAGAGGGCTGCCCCCAAAGCCTCACTCAATCGCAGCCACTGAAAACCGGCATTAGGATCCGATTGGTTGTCGAGCCGACCAGCTCCAAAATGATGAGACTGCGGGCGCGGGATTTCGTTGAAGAGTTCGCGGGCCAATATCAAGTCACCACATAGGAAGGAGAGCTCCGCCATTTGTAGTGTGCAACCTACGCTGGACTCTTTTTCAAGGAGTTTGCGTGCTTCGGCTAAGTCGAGAAGGGCACCCTCTCTCTCACCCGCACGTTGCGCTGCCGCTGCTCGGGCAAGAAGAAATTGCTGACGGGCTACTTGTGTAACGCTTTGCCAGTCGACTCCTTCGGCGCATATGGCGGAGCTGTCGGGATCGTCTTCGTTCAAAAGCGCAATCGCGAACCGCACAATTACCCGACCTCGACAGTGTTCCTGATCCAACGGGACATTTTCCCGATCGGAGTGGGAATCCCGTCTCTCTTCGGTTTCGAAGTGGTGTTCACGAAACGACCGAAGCACTTCGTGCATAGGCAGGAAGAGTCGGGCAGTAAGACCCCATTCGACGAGCGAATATATTTGGTCGCCGATGTTGCTAAATCCAAGATATTCGCGATTCGTTTTAGGTCGGTCGGCATGTAAAAAAATGTGGCGAGCTTCGTGCTCTAGGCCATCCGAAAGTAGCAGCTGCGCAGTCTGTAATGCCGCAGAGCCGCTGAATGAATATTTCGAAGCAAAAATGCGATGGAGCGCCAGCGGACGATTAGTGGACAATAGGATGCGGACAACAACTTCCTCCTGAAGCTCAAGCGCGTCAAAGCGCGTATCCAACTCATGTTTGACCAGAGCCAGTTGCAGGACACGTAACCCGAGTCGGGCGCGAGCTGCGGATCGATGCGCCAACCAATAGTCCTCATACAGTCGGGACTTGGATTCAAAACGGTAAAACCCCGACATGAACCAATCACTGGTCGCCACCGCAGCCACCTCGACGTCTTCGCCCGCTTCCGCAAGGTGATAGAGCTCCTCCCGTCGCCAGACCGACTCAATTGGAGAATTGTGGCAGTGACGGGCAATTTCGCGATGGATCGCACGTGGCGTCGATTGATCGCTCTCACAAAATCCAGCAATGGTGGATTCTCGTTGAACGAAAAGGCGGAAGCTTTGGTGAAAGAAATCCCATTGCTCGCCCTGACGACGAAAATAGTGAAAGAACTGAGTTCGCAACAAATGAAAAGCATTTGTATCCGCCCACTTGCGTACCCAGCTGAGATCGAAAGGGCGGCGTAGCCAAGAAAGCGTCTCTAACAATGCAGCCAATGACATAAGCCCTTTTCCCAAAGCTGCCCAATGCGCTCGATAAATCGCCTCGATATGTCCTTTAAAAACCGGCGCAGCTTCCATTACCTGATCAATCTCCGAATCAGTTGCCGCCGCATCGAGTTGTGCGACCAGATAACCAAGAGCTAGAGGATGACCATCCGTTAATTCGACGATCCTTGAAATTTGAATCTCATCGAGCCGGGCATCAAGCCCACATCGGCGCAGGACCCGGCGTACTCCGCTTGGCGGAAGTGGCGCGATTTCTATGCGCCGCCACGGCTCGTCTCTGAGTGATTGCACTATGAGTGGCGGGATTGCCTGAGGCGTTTGGGTTCCAAGAAGGATGACGACACCCGCAGGCACCTGACTTGGCGTAGGTAACTCGTCTACGAGCGAGCGAGTGGGATGGAGTTCTCTTGCAATATGGTCGAGACCATCGACCAACAGTAACGTACGACGGCCGTTGGACTGGTACTCTTCGCCAAGGGACCGCAACTGTTCACGCAGGCGCGCTCGTAGCAATTCAAGATCAAAGTGATGAGGACCGACGGCTGAAGATCTCACACCTTGGCGTTCCAATTCGCCGATCATGTCGGATAGGAAGTTTGCTGCTTCACCCCGACCCGGAGAGGGTTCATCAGGCGTGTAGGCGTAATATCGCAGGACACGCTCGCTTCGCCCGGATCGAAGGAATCGCGTCAGCATACTGGATTTGCCGGCACCAGGCGTGCCCGTGATCGCAATATACCCCCCTTGTGCCTGTGAAAGGGCAGCGTTCAGTCGCCGCTCTGTTTCTTCCAGCGGTTCATAGGAGTGTTCATCAACTCGGAATTCGTGTCGATGTATGCCCAGCAGTTCATGAGAAAGGCCGAGCTGCTCGCTCAATTGAGCAGCTGAGTATTCGATCTCCCGTCTTGGGTCGCCAACAATCCTGAGGAGGAGAGTCTGTAAATCCGATACGAGTTGTTCCCATATTTCTCTTTCGCGGTTCGAGGCTTCCGGTCCAAGTTCTAATCGCAGACCAAAATCCAAGCGACAATGATGAACGAAATTTTCAAGCTCGGTTTCGATGCCAGTGGCTTCTGCAATCTTTTGCCAAGTATCACCCCACTGGGCCAGTGTTGATGCGAGCGAACATGCTCCAGTGGAAACACGTTCCCACGCTTGGCTGCAGAAGGCCGCAAAGTGTTTCTCGCCGCCAACTCCGCCAAGGGTCGTGACTACGTCGCGCTGCGAGGGAATATCATTCGAAGACAGATGGACTATTACGTTTCGGTCAGGGAAGTTCGCTGCGCGCTCACGCCAGCCTGCGGCAAGTGATCGTAGCAACGGGGGGGCAGACTTATCAGGTTTAAGCAGTTGGTTTAAAGTCAATGACCCAGGCCAGGTTCCGAATTTAAATTGGTAGGCATCGAGGCGACCAGGGGTTGCCAACTGCAAGTCATCCACCCTGCCCGCAGTCATATCCGCAACGCGAACCCATTCCAACTCTCGACGCTGCAAGGCTCGCAAGATCATACCGGCCGATGCGCGATACTGCTGTTCGTAGCCTGTAATAGCCGCTCTTTCCCCGCTTGCAGGGGGGCGAGAGGTGCTAGACATGATTCTTTTGGTCACATAGCGGTTTTAAATCCCCACTTTTAAAAAAGCGATTCTCTTGAATCGCCAGTGTCCGTTTTTCCTATCGCTCCATAGTAGCCCACCGAAGGGATCAGGCAGCCATCTCTGCTATTGCCGCCTTCCCACCCTTGTATATGCCTGCCTAATCGATCAGCAGCGGAACGACTTCGTCGGTTTGTTCAGGTCATGCGCCAACCCACCGATGATTTCGATGGCCTGGGTGACCTTTTCGTCCAAGCGGAGAGCACAGTTGAGTCGGAGAAAATTACGGAATTCTCCCTCGACCGAGAAGATCGGACCGGGACAGATGTTGATGTTGTGCCGGACGGCGGCGTCGCGCAGTTTCATCGAGTCGATTCGCCACGGCAGTTCCACCCAGAGGAAATAACCTCCCGAGGGACGACTCAAAGCAGTGCCTTGGGGGAAGGATTTGGCGATGGCGTTGGAGACGCGGCAGATCTGGGTTTCGAGCGTTTTGCGCAGTGATCGAAGGTGGCGGTCAAAACCTCCTGACCGCATGTAATCGGCAGCAGCCAAGGCAGTGACGTGGGGCGTGGTGATCGAAGAAATCCATCTTAGACGACGGACGTTTTCAGCGTGCCTTCCAGCAATGGCCCATCCGACACGCAGCGCAGGTGAAAGCGACTTCGAAAGCGATCCACATAAGATCACATCGGCAGAATGATTCATCGCTTTGAGTGGATGCGGCAGCTCTGGTCCGAATCCAAGCTCTCCGTAAATGTCGTCCTCGATGACAGGCACCTTGTATTTGCGGGAAATATCTACCACTGCCTGGCGACGTTCCGGCGAGAGGTTGGCCCCATGAGGGTTTCCGAAACTCGGAATGAGAACTGATGCTGCGATACGGTGAGACTTGAGTGCGCGCTCGAATGCACGCAGATCGATCCCCTCGTCACAGGTTGTTGGGACACCGAGAGCCTTCATCCCAAGGCTTTCGATCATCTGGAGAAGGCCGAAATAAGTCGGAGTCTCCACCAACACAGTATCGCCGGGTTTGGCCAGGGCTCGCAGGGAGAGATTGAGAGCATCCATGCATCCGTTGGTGATGACAATTTCCTCCGGGGAAACCTCTCCACCCAAGCGGGAAAGCCGAAGCGCGATCTCGCGGCGCAAAGCAAGGTCGGTATCGCACATCGAGTAGCCGCCAAATTGCATCACGTGGAGCCGCGCTGCACGTGCCACACACCGCGCTATCTCAGCGGTAGGAAGAAGCGAGGCATCCGGAGTTCCTGCTCCCAGTGGAACTGCGCCGGGTTTTTGAAGGTCCCGAAAAACTTGGGCCACGTCGTCGGAAAGGCGGGGCTCCCTCGGCTCGCCAGCGATCTCCGGGGATTGTGGCAACGGCAGGCGGGATAGGGATTGAACAAAGAAGCCAGAACGAGGGCGGGCGTGAACGAGGGATTTCGCCTCCAGATTGGAAAGGGCCTGCATCGCGGTAATTTTGCTCACACCTTCCCGGCGGCAAATCTCACGCACCGAGGGAACTCGATCGCCCGGACGAAGGGTGCCCTTTTGGATCATCGCCTCAATCTTGGATTCAACCCGTTCGTAAGCCAATATTGCGACTTCTGACATGGGGCAAGTTTGCCACATTCAAACGAAAAGAACAGGGACAGATTACAGGATTTTGGACAGGGACAGATTGAATATTTTTATTCTGTCCCTGTGGAGAAAGTCACTCTCTGAGCCTGCCGCATTCGAAAACTCGGTGCGACCATGTCAGAATGTTTCAAAGTCTCGTCAACACCTCGCGCACCCTAAAGCGACCACAGAAAGTCCGCTTCTCGTTTGTCGTGGACCCTGCTGAAGTGCCCGAAACTAAAGGTCGGCGCCACCGGTTGGTTTTGGGTGGCAAAGTGATCGACCTGATCCGTGTATCCAAAGCGTCAACGAAAGGAGCAACAAATGAATTGGATGTGGAATGAGTTTCCTCAAACCGGACGCGACTACTCGGACACCACTGAGGTCGGGCGATACGACGAAACCCATGCTGATTTCCGCGATGCGGAAGCCGAGGGGAGAGAAGCAATGCGATTGCTTGGACTTCCTCAGGACGCAACGCTCTTGGATCTTGGCTGCGGGACGGGAACTTTTGTCACCGTCGCTGCCCGATACTGCCGTGAAGTCATCGGAGCCGATGTGTCTGAAGCCATGCTAGCGTCGGCACGCGAAAAGGCTTCGCGTCTCGGTCTCGGCAACATCCGCTTTGAAAATCACGGTTTTCTTACTTACCACCACCATGGAGTCCCGTTGGATGCCGTGACCACCACCTACGCCCTGCATCACCTGCCTGACTACTGGCAAGCGGTGGCATTGAGGCGGATCTACGCCATGCTCAAGAGCGGTGGCCGGTTTTACCTCCGCGACGTGGTGATCCCGGATTGTCGTGAGCTGTTTGAGCCAGTCCAGACTTTCATTAACGAGCAGGCCAAGGCCGGAGGAGATTTTCTGCGTGAAGATGCCGAGGGACATTTCCGGGAGGAGTTCTCCACTTTCGACTGGGTCATCGAAGGAATGTTGACCCGTGCCGGTTTCACCGTTCTCGAACACCGCGTCGAGTCCAATGTCATTGCCACCTACCTATGCAAAAAATGATCATTCAAAACACTGATAAAATCGAAACAGTCGAACACCTCTCGCCAAAAGGAACCTTTGCGGCACTGAGAAAAAACCTGACGGAGGCTCTGGGGAGTCCTCGCGATGTGGGGACGTGGGGTCGCGGCCATCCATTTGATGTTGAGCATGTGGTGGTCCCCTCAGGAAAACCCAACTTCCCGTATCATGCTCATGCCGCGATGTGGGAGTTTTACTGGATTCTGTCGGGCTCAGGTATCCTGCGTCTCGAATCCGGTGAACAGGCTATCGAGGCAGGGGACTTCTTCATGTGCGGCCCCGGCGAGGCCCACCAGCTCAAGGCAAGTGCCGATCAAGACCTCGAATACGTTGTCATATCGGACAACGTCATGGCCGATTTGATCCACTATCCGGACAGCGGGAAGTGGAATGCCAAACCGGGTCGGCGCATTTTCCGGGAGATGCTCGACTACTACGACGGAGAGGAATCATGAAGCCGGTGTTCATCTTCGGCGGTGGTGCGGTGGGAATGGCTTTGGCCGTTCACCTGGTAAACTCCGGGCGGGAGGTGCGGCTTGTTCGAACGAGCAAACCTGGGGGTTTCGAGACGGTTCAAAATTTGAGTGTTGAGGACAAGGGAACGATCTACACGGCGAAGGTGCCATGCCTTCCGATCAAAGAGCTCAGAAAGGCCAAGGGGCTTTTGGTCATCGCGGCGAAGGCGTTTGCCAATGCGGAAATCTCCAAGGCAATCCTGAAATCGAGATCCGACGGCCCCATCGTGTTGCTTCAAAATGGCCTTGGAGTGGAGCGCCCGTTTGTTGAAGCGGGGTTCCCAGACATTTATCGAGCGGTGCTCTATGTGACCGGTGAACGCGTTTCCGCGAACCGTGTGTCGTTTCACGCGGTCAAACCTTCCGTGATCGGAGTGGTCAAGGGGAAGTCTGATTGCCTGCAGAAGATTCTCTCTTCGCTGACGACGATTCCATTTCCGTTTGAGAAAACCGACGTCATCGATACTGCTGTCTGGAAAAAAGCGGTCGTCAATTGTGCTTTCAATTCCTTGTGCCCTGTTCTTGATGTTGATAACGGCGTTTTTGCTCGCGATGGTGACGCACTCGCACTGGCGAGTGAAGTCGTCGGCGAGTGTTTTGCGGTCGCTGAGCGTCTGGGTGTCTCGTTGAATGAGGCAACCATCGTTGATCAAATTCTTCAGATCAGCTCGGGTTCAACCCATTTCATCTCCACGTTGCAGGACATCCGAAACGACCGTCCCACCGAAATCGATTGTCTGAACCTTGAGGTCGCCAGAATGGCGGCTACCTTTACTCCGCCGATTCCGGTGCCCCGGACCGAGATGCTTGGAAAATTGATTGCTCTAAAATCGAAGTGCATAAGAGGCGTCGGTGGCGATAGCCTCATGTGACAGGGAAACGAAATTTCCTTAATTACGTTGTCGATGTCTTTCTGATCTGAGAGAGGGATTCAAGTTTGGCTTCGGCCCGGGCGAGCGAAATCTCCAATTCATGGTTCCGCTTGTGGGCGGCATCGTATTCTGAACGCAGTTTTTGGATACGCTCTTCTGTTGCAGCCAAAGCCTTATCCGAATCTTCGCGCTGAGATTTTATGGCATTTGCGTGTTCGGCTTGCAGGCGCTCAATGCGTCCGAGCGCATCGGCGAATTTGTCAGCGTGGGTTTCGCTGGCCGATCGAGCTTTTTCAGCCGATTCCAATGCATTTCGAAGGTCTTGAGTCAATCCACTCTGCGATTTTTCGAGCTCCGTTATCCGTTCGCTCGCCGCAGCCAACTCAGATTCCAGTCGATCATTCTCTTCGATCAGACCGAGTTGAGTTTCTGTCAGTTCCTTGATTTGCGCCACTGCCTGTTCCTTGCCAGCGTCTGTAGCAATGGCCCAGAATTTCCGAAATGCATCCTGCAGTTCCGACTGATTTTCCGGCTTTGGATAGTCTGCTTCAATTTCGCGGAGCAGCTTTGTCACAGTGGTGAGACTTCCTCGCCCGAGGAGATTATAAATCGTCCGTGGACCAGCCTGCTTACCTTGGGTGAGCAGCTTTTCACGAGCTTTCAAAACGTCTTCCTTTGAAATCAAGGTTTTCATAGTAACATCATAACATAGTAACATCGTATCGCAAATTGGATTTTT
>JBGTDR010000007.1:0-42876 GCA_041748215.1 Chthoniobacterales bacterium | reverse complement strand
AGTGACTTCAAGTTTGAAGTGCAACATTGTTGATTCCTCCCGCTCAACACTTTACAGGACTCCAGTCATTTTCGGTTCAGCACAAACCCCTAGCGTCCAATGACCTGGGCTTTGTGATGAAGCGCAAATGACTGCCAGCTTTACATTTGAGATATGTTGCACTTACTTCTTGAATCCAAGTTTATAAAAACCCTCCTTCGACGCACCGTAGCTGACGGTTCCGTCAGTTTTGCCCGAGCCTCCCAGCTTTCCGTCAGCCGAGGTGATCTCTTCGAGATTCTCAAACTCACGATTATGGAAGTTGGTAGAAGTAGGAAATGTGATTCCTGCTTTTGCACCAGCAACGGGATTTCCGCTATCATCTCGAACCTTGATCGTAATGCGCGCGTTCGGGAATGCAGCCGGTTGCCCAGGAAGCAAGCATAGCGCTCCGAATATCAGGGCCGCCGATATCGCTGCCGGCGTCCTTACTTTTATTTCATTTATCACCTAAGGTCGAAAACGCCGCAATTTCTCCAACCAAACCGAACACGCCATCCTGTCATGCGAACCCATTTGTCAGAAGTCAAGACGCGCTGAAAAACGTGCGCGCACCTATCGGATACGTGCTGCGCCATTTCCCACTTCAAACGACAAATGTTGCGCAATGATATGCACATTGACCCCTGCTCCAGCATTTGCGACTGGCCGGTCCAGTTCCTGCCCACTGAGTCGCCCTTGCTGGAGAAAGCCGTGGCGCGGGACGTGAGCGTGGATTTCGAAGGCGTGCCAACGCGGGTGATGATGGCGGAGCATCTGTGTGCCATTGCGTTGCAGACCGGCCGGCCGAAAGATTTCGCCCGCCTGCTGGCCTTCGTGGAATCCGGCGCGCTCAATGTCGATGCCTTCGATGACGTGCTGGAGCGGCATCGGCTGGTTGACGCGTGGGCTAAATTCAAGTGGAGATATCTCACATGACCGCGCTCACCCGGCAAATCCTGGCCAGCAAACGCGAGCGCCGCAAATCGCTCGCGGCCCTTTCCTATCCCGAGAAGGTCCGCATCGTGGAAAAGCTGCACAAAGCCTCTAAGAAAATCGCCCGAGCCGGGCGCATTCGGGGGTTGCGGTGAGGTCGATCCGCCGCGGGTTTCCAGTTTCCGCATGACGACCGACTCCATCATTTCCTAAGTCTGGCGCTGGTCGGTAGGTAATGTGTTTTTCGGAGGATAGTTTCGAAGAATTCATCCGCGCAATCGCGCGGCTGAATGACTTGCCTTTGGATGTCGCCGGGGATTACGCGGCGCAGATCGGCGATACCCCGGCTCTCGATGAGGACGGTCTCGCGGTTATCACCGATGACGCAGGGCAGGTAATCGCACGGGTGCGAATCCCGGTCGCGGACTGACGCGGAGGTTTTCCGCTGCCAAGTGGGCTCTCACCCGCTCACCCGATCAGCCCGCCGACCAGCATGTGGGTGAGTGCGCTGACGAGGGAGATCATGAGGGAGCCGAGGAGAGCCCAGCCGAAGTTGTCAATTTTGAGGTGGCTCGTGAGCGCGTCGGTGATCTTGAGCAGGATTGCGTTGATGATCCAGCGGGTGATGAACGCGAGCAACCACGCGATGCCGAGAGTGGCAATGGTGAAGACGGTAAAAAACAGCCAGCCGAGCAGGACGTTCAGGATGCCGAAGATCGCGGCGACGAGGAGGGCGCTGCCGAAGTTTTTGAGGTGGAAGCCGGGTAGGATCACGGCGGTGACCCAGACGGCGAGCGAGGTGATGAGCCAGGTGATGAGGAGTTCCATGGAATAAAGTTCGCGCGCGGCGGCGTGCGTGGCCGGGTGAGGTCTCGCCCGGAATTTCAACCATGGAGGACCGGGAGAACTCAAAGGGATTTTCCGATCGGGAAATCGGATCTCAGGAAAGTGAGTGTTCAATTTGCCGAATCACACCGCGATTAACGTCGATCGCGCCCGCACGAGGCCGTGACGGCACGTCGTGACAAAATCGAACGCAATAATTGCTGTCAACGCGCTTGGGCGAGTTGGTAGAACCACGGCGCGTTCGCGTTGTGCGAGTTCGCTTTTCGACCACACCCAATCACACATCCCATGGCCAAAAAATTCCGTCCCGGCGTCCTCTTCGGCAGTGAAGTCACCGATCTCCTCAACGATGCGAAGGCGAATGCCTACGCGCTTCCGGCCGTCAATTGCATCGGCACGAGTTCGATCAATGCCGCGCTTGCGGCTGGTCGCGAGGTGGATTCGCCGATGATGATTCAATTTTCCAACGGCGGGGCCCAATTTTTCATCGGCAAGGGAGTAAAGGGGGAAAACCAGCTTGGCCCGGTGCTCGGCGGTCTAGCGGGCGCACGGTACGTCGATGCGGCGGCGAAGGCTTACGGGGTGCCGGTCGTGTTGAACACGGACCATTGCGCCAAAAAGCTGCTTCCTTGGGTGGACGGATTGCTGGCGGGCAGCGAGGAGCAATTTGCCGCGACGGGACAGCCGCTTTACAGCTCGCACATGCTCGACCTGTCCGAGGAGCCGCTCGAGGAAAACATCGAGATCTCCTGCCGGTATTTCGAGCGCATGACCAAAATGGGCCTGACACTCGAGGTCGAATTGGGCGTGACCGGAGGCGAAGAAGACGGCGTGGACAATTCCGGCGTCGATGAGTCCCGCCTCTACACGCAGCCCGAGGAAGTCGCGAAAATCTACAGCGCGCTCAGTGCCATCGGCCCGAATTTTACGGTCGCGGCCGCCTTCGGAAACGTGCACGGCGTTTACAAACCCGGCAACGTGAAGCTGCGTCCGAGCATCCTCGATGACTCGCAGAAATACATCGAAGAGCATCTCGGCACGGGTCCGAAACCGGTCAATTTTGTTTTCCACGGCGGCTCCGGCTCGTCGCGCGAAGAGATCCGCGAAGCCATCGGTTACGGCGCGATCAAGATGAACCTCGACACCGATCTGCAGTGGGCGTTCTGGGACGGCATTCGCGAGTACGAAGCAAAAAATCACGATTACCTCCAGGGCCAGATCGGCAACCCGAACGGTCCCGATTCCCCGAACAAAAAATATTACGATCCGCGGATCTGGCTCGGAGCCGGTGAAGCCACCTTCACCAAACGCCTCGTCGCGTCATTCGAAGATCTGAATTGCATCGGGCGCAACGCCTGAGGCGTTTGCGCTGAGCCGACGGGTCCAAACAACAGCTGACGGCCTCGGAAAACCCTATTCCGGGCTGGTTGGGCGGCGTTTCCGTTTTTTTGATGCGGGGGCGGCTAGGGCGGCGCGGATGGATTCGGCCGCCCATTCCCGGAGAATCGCGGGATCGTCGAGGGCGGCGGGCGGCGCGAGGGAATACGACATCGCGTAAACCTTCCCGGCTTTTTCAAAACAAAACGGCTCAAGGCCGGCTGCGTCGAAACGCGGTTGGTTGACGGCATCGGTTTTGAGGTAAAAAGCGCCATCTCCAATGAGGGCGAACATGCGGTCGCCGCGGAAGATCCCGTGACCGCCGAACATCCGCTTCGCAAAAATCGGCTCGTCCCGGGTGCCCAGCGGTTCGAGCACCTCGACGATGTATTCCGGAAGATCCCCTTGGTTCATCGCGGAACGTAACTACAGTGCTGCGCGGAGCCTGCCGAGTCCGATCCGGTTTGGAAAAAACGGTCCGTCTCCCCGAGATTCATGAAAATCCTCCCGATCCTCGCGCTGGGCCTCCTGACGTGGCTGCCCACGATGGCGCTGGCGCAGCAATTTGTGCCGGCGGACAAACCGGCGGTGCTGCGCCGCTACCCCAACGCCTCGCGGGCGGAATTTGGCTACGTCGCGGTCCCCGAGGATCGACGCAATCCCGCGAACACCCGAAAAATCCAGGTCGCGGTGGTGGTGGTTCGCGCTCAGAGCACCGCGCCGAAAGCCGATCCCGTTTTCTACATCGTTGGAGGACCTGGGGGATCGGCGACGCTGTCCAGTGCGGGATTCCCGGTTTTTGAAGCACTCAACGCGACGCGCGACATCGTCTTCGTGGATCCCCGGGGCGCCGGCTACTCGCTACCGAATCTCTTCATGCGCCGCGACGCGCTGACGATTGGTCCGTTCGTGGATCGGAACCGCGCGTTTTTTACCGGCCAGGGCATCGACGTGACGGGCTTCAACACGACGGAGATCGCGCAGGATTACGAGGACGTGCGGGTGGCACTCGGTTACGGCCCGGTGAATCTTTTCGCGAATTCCTACGGAACGTTCGTTGCGCAGGAGATGTTGCGGCGCAATCCGGACGGCATTCGTTGCGCGGTGATGACCGGGAATTTTCCCGCGACCGATTCCTTTCTGCCGACCACGCTGGCGACGTCGCGTCAGGGCTTTCAGGCATTTTTTCGCGACGTCGCTCGCGATCGGATTGCCCGCACCGCCTACCCCAAGCTGGACCGGCGGTTCAGCGCACTGGTTCGGCGGCTCAATCGCGATCCCCTCGTGCTCGAAACGTTCAGCCTGCAGACCGGCCGGGTCGATACGACGACCATCGACGGCACCACACTGATCGACGAAACGACCGCTCTGCTCCAGCGCACGGCAACGATCCGCCTGCTGCCGCTGTTGATTTCGCAACTGGAACGCGGCGATCTGCGACTGGCTATCCGGTTTTTTGTGCCCCCGCCGACGGCGCGAATCGAAAACCCGTTTGGCATGTATCTTTCGGTGCTCGGATCCGACTTCGCGAATCCCGGCTACGCTCAGGCAACCTCCCGATCCGTCGCCCGGACTTCAAATACGGCGTTCCGCGAAACGGAAGGCCCGTTGCTGATCCAGCTTGCGCGCCTGGTAGTGCGCTGGGGTGTGCCGTTTCGACCGGGAACAACCCGGACTTTGCCCGCCAGCACCGTCCGGACGCTGTTTCTCAATGGGCGAATGGACGCCCAGACGGCCGCCTCGGGCGGAGCGGTGATCAGTCAGGGTTTTTCGCGCGCGACCAATCTGGTCTATCCGCGCATCGGTCACGCCATCGGATTTTTTAGCGGGCCGGACCTCGATGCGGCGCTGGCGTTTATCGCCAATCCTGACGTGCCGCCCACTTTGCAAACCGGGCGTCTTTTTCGGCGCGACTTTTACCGCGTTCGCGAATCCGCCGCCGAACTCCGCCTGCTCGAGCGCTGGCGCGATACCGTTGTCGATCCCCCGGTTCGCGCCGACCGGCTCTTTGTCGAATCGCCGTTGTGATTTCTGATGTCCGGGCCCGTCACTGACCATCGTCTCACCACTCTCCGCGGTCTCGTAGACCGCTCGAATGAATACATCGCGCTGTCCATCGCCCCGGCGCTGATCGCGGGACTTCTCGCGACCGCGGTTTCTCTACTTTTCACCTCGCGCCCGGATCTCGCGCAGCGCAGTCATTTTGAAATCGTCTGGCTCACGGTGCTGGCCGTCGGACTGATCGCCACGACTGCGACGCTGGCCCGGGATGCCGCCCGGCGGGGCGAACGCCTTCTCAATGCCCGCTCGCTTTTTGTGCTGCGCACGATTTCTCCCGTGATCCTCGCGAGTGCGGCGGTGACGGCAGCCTCGCTGCTCACGCGCATGCAACCGTTCGCGACGGCGGGATTCTGGATGATTTTTTACGGATTGGCGCTGCTGGCGCTGGCCAGCTTTGCCCCGCGCCAGATCCTGTGGCTGGGCTGGGCCTTTTTACTGAGCGGCATCACGCTGCTTTTGATTCTCTGCACGCAGATCGGGCTTTTCCTCGCCGTCGATTTCACGGCCGCAGGATATTGGATCATGGGTGGCACGTTCGGCCTTTACCACGCGACCTACGCGTGGCTGGCGATGCGTTCACCGGCCGACGGACGGTGAATCGACCGGAAACTCCGGGCCCCGGCCGAGGCGGATCGGTCCCCGAATCGTGCCGGGATCAACCACCGCACCGCGCTGCGTGATTACTACGACGTTCCGGCGCGCCAATCGCCGGGCGGCCTCCCGGATCGGTTCCATCCAGTCCCGCCATTCGCCCGCTCCGGCAAGGGCACGGGCTGCTTCCGATGGACAGATCGTGGCCGATCCTTTTCGCAACCGCAGCAAGTCCACCACGACCTCTTCGCACCGGGATCCGGTCCCGGACCGCGCCGCCCGGCGGCATCGCTCGCTGCAAAACCGCACCTCCGCCCAGCACCGCTCCCATTTTTTGCGCCACGAAAACAAACGCCCGCAGTGGCCGCAGATTTTTTCGGGCAGAGGTTTCACGACGAATTTTACGTTTACGCCATCCCGATCTGACGGAGAATTTTGCCTCCGAACGTGTTTTTCAGTTGATTTCCCCTCGCTTCAGGTGAAACCTCCCCGCCCACCATGAGCCAACATCCCAGCCTGAAAGGCGCAGGCACCATCAAGGCCAAGCGCAGTGTCCTGAAACGATTCGAGCGCGTCGAGCTTCTCAAAAAGCGCGGGCAATTCCAGCCCGGCCAGCGAGTGATCGGCCTGCCCAAGACCAAGCCAGAAGATTGATCCAACGATCCCGGGTTCCCGGGATTCGCGTTCATCTCCATCCCCTTCCCGCCCGGCATTCGCCGGGCGCTTTTGTCATGAGGCTCAATCGCTACCTCGCGGCCGCCGGCCTCGGTTCACGCCGTTCCTGCGAGGAGCTGATCCTCGAACGCCGCGTGTCGATCAACGGGACCGTGATCGACAACCTTGCCACGATCGTCGGACCTGAGGACGAGGTCCGCGTGGGTCGGCGCATCATTCGCGTTCAGCCAAAAACCCACATCCTCCTCAACAAACCTGCCGGTTACCTCTGCACGCGGTCCGACGAGAAGAACCGGAAAACCATCTTCGATCTCGCCCCGAATGATCGCGGACGGCTTTTCCACGTCGGACGGCTCGATAAGGAAAGCGAGGGACTCATCATCCTCACCAACGACGGCGATTTTGCCCAGCAGCTCACCCACCCGTCCCACGCCATCGAAAAGGAATACGAGGTTTTCCTCGATAAAGATTTCGACCCGACTAAAACCGCGCGTCTGCTCAAAGGTTTTCCCATCGAAGGAGGGAAGGCGCGAATGGAATCTGTTTTTCAGCTTGGCCCGCGCAAGCTCCGCGTCGTGCTCCGTCAGGGCCTCAAACGCCAGATCCGCGAAATGCTCTGGATCGTCGGCTACCGGGTCACCCGCCTCGTCCGCACCCGGATCGGTCCACTCCGTGACCCGCGCCTCAAAAATGGCTATTGGCGCCTGCTCAAAAAATCCGAGATCGACGCCCTGCGCGCCGGTTGATTCCCCCTCATCCACCGAAGCGGCGGACACGCTTTGAGAGTGACCGCTTGACGGGGTGGTGAGTGAGAATCACTCTCAACTCCCATGTCCAAACGCGCCGTTCCTCTCCTCATCGCCTGTCTGCTCACGACGCTCGGATCGACTCCCGCCGCCGAGATTTCATCGGAAAAGGTCATTGTCGCTCTGAAACCCGACAAAGACCCGGACCGGATGCTGGCGGAGCGGCAGGCGCTGGCACGGGTCTTGGGCGAAAAATTGGGAAAACCGGTGGAGGTCATCGTGCCCACGTCTGCAGCCGTGATTCTTGAAGGCATGAAGAATGGGACCATCGATTTATCGTGGGTGAGTGCGACGGAAATGGTGACGGCACGGGACGCCGGAGCCGCGGATCTGTTGCTCGCCGGAGAAATCAACGGCCAGCCGTATTACGAGAGCTACTGGGTTTCGCTGAAAGAAAAACCCTACACCAGTGTGACCGACCTCAAGGGCCAACCGGTGGCCTTCAGCAGCCGCACCAGCACGTCCGGTTTGCTCATTCCGCTCGTCGACCTGCAGAAACGCGGCCTGATCGGCGACGACGGCAATCCGGAGACGTTTTTTGGTCAGGGCAACGTGTGGTACGGCATTGGATACGTTTCGGCGATCGAACGTGTTCTCAGCGGCGAAGCGGAGGCCGCGGCGGTGAGTTATTACGTGCTCGATGAGGACAAATATCTCACGGCTGAGCAAAAGAGCCGCCTGAAGAAGGTCGTGGCACAGGGGCCGGTGCCGACGCACGTCATTGCGGTCTCGACCAAGGTCAGCGCTGCGGACCGCGAAATTTTGAAATCGGCGCTGCTTGGCCTGAGCGAGTCTGACAAAGAGATCAGCGATGGGATTTTTTCTGGCGACTTCGTGGAAGTGAATGCCGACGCGCACCTCGCTCCGGTCGAAACCGCGCTCGAGCTCATTGGCCGCCGCGACCAGTGACCGATCCAACATCCAGCCCGGTTTCACCGCACGTCGCCCTGCGGGATTTGCGCGTGCAGCGCGGCGGACGGGAATTGGTGCGCGATCTCAATCTTGCGGTGCCGCGCGGGCAATTTGTGGCCGTGGTTGGCGCGTCAGGGGTCGGCAAATCGAGCCTGCTCGCCTGCCTGGCAGGAATGATGGAGCCTGCCGGTGGTACGATCACTTACCGGTGTGCGAACGCGTGTGACCACGCTCCCGCGACGTACCGACGCCGGGTCGGGATCGTCTTTCAGCACCTGCGATTATCTCCCAACGCGACCGTGCTGACCAATGTCCTGTGCGGCACGCTGGGCCAGCATCCGTGGTGGCGCACCCTCTTCGGTTTTTCCCGCACGGAGACCGCTCACGCGCGGCGTTTGCTCGAAGAGATGGAATTGGGCGGTTACGAGCAGATGCCCGTGCGGCGGGTCTCCGGAGGCGAAAAACAACGCACCGCCATTGCTCGCGCTCTCATGCAGAGCCCCGAGTTGATCCTCGCCGACGAACCCGTCGCCAGTCTTGATCCACGCCTTGCCCGACAGGTCCTCGCACTTTTGCGAAACGAATGCCAGGCTTCGCAGCGAACGATTTTCTGCGTGTTGCACGATCCTGATCTTGTCGAAGAATTCGCTGATATGGTTCTGACCCTCAGCCGCATCTGCCCCTCGGCGTGGTCACTGCGGGAACAGCGACCTGCCTGCGCGCCATGAGCGAGCGGCCGTCGCGTCTAAACGCTTTCAACGTCACTCTCGTCCTCTTTGCCATCGCGGTCATTGCATCGCTGCCGGCTTTGCGGGGATCCGGCCGCGATCTCGATTATCTGGAAAATTTGACCGGCTTTCTTGCGCGGTTTTTTCCGCCGGATTTCACCGATTGGCGGCAGCTTGCGGGGGCGCTCGTCGAAACCTTCCGCATTGCCGTGCTGGCCACCCTCATCGCGACCCTCGTGTCGTTCCCCGTGGCACTTGCCGCCTCGTCGAACGTCGCTCCAGTCTGGGCCGTGCGCATTTCGCGCTTCCTCCTCGTTTGCGTGCGATCCGTGCCCGGGTTGATCTGGGCGCTCCTCGCCGTCGCGGTCTTCGGAGCCAACCCACTGGCGGGCGTGGCTGGACTCGCGTTTTACAGCGTCGGATACCTCGGCAAATTTTTCAGCGATGCGTTCGAATCGGTTGACACCGAGGTCGCCGAGGGTTTGCACGCAGCCGGAGCGGACCTGGTGCAGCGGTTTCAATTTGGCATCTGGCCTCACGCCAAACCGCTCGTCTGGAGTCAGACGCTCTGGATGCTGGAATACAATTTGCGCAGCGCTTCCATCATCGGATACGTCGGCGCGGGCGGAATCGGAGTCTGGCTTCAGACCTACCAGGAACTTTCGCAATGGGACCGGTTTTGCGCCGTTCTCTGCTGCATTCTCGCCCTCGTTTTGATCCTCGATTACGCCGGCGAACGCATTCGAAAACAATTCGTCAACTGAGCGTGCGCACCGTCCCGGCCGGGAAAAATTCGAGCGCAAAATCCGGCGCTTCCAGCCGGTGCAGCAATTCGATCTCCTCGGGATGCGTGCTGTTCGCCGCGAACAGATCCCAGTGAACCGGAATCAGCGTGCGCACGCCGAGATCAGCCGCCATCCGAAACGCCTCGCGCAGCGTCAGGTTGCCGACCAGGTGCGCGCGGTCGCGGTAAAAATTCCGCTCGTTCACCGGTAACATTGCGTAATCGATTTGCTCCCCGGCCAATGCCGCAAAAATTTCCTCGTGCGGAATCGTGTCGCCCGCGTGGTAAATCGTGATCCCGCCCATTCGCAGCAGGTAGCCGGCCCATCGCAGTTCGCCGTCGGTATTCCTTTCGAGCTTGGTGTGGGCAGCCGGAATCGTGCGCACGCTGACACCAGCGCCAAGTTCCAGCCACTCCAGCGGCGGAACCACGGCCGACCAGGCGACTCCAAGACTCGCGAGCGATTCCCGACTGTCATAGGGCGCGATCAAACGTGCACCCGGTGAGGCAGCGGCCAGCGGGATCAGCGTGTCGGGGTCGGTGTGGTCGCCATGGTTGTGCGTGAGCAGCACCCAATCGACGTCCGTCAGCTCGCCCGGCTCGCGCACCACGGGAATCTGCCGTCGGAGTGCCTCACTGTGCCGGGCAAGGCTGTCGGTGAGATAAGGATCGATCACGATCCGGGTCCCGCCGAAATCAAAAACGAAGCCCGACTGACCGAGGGCGGTTACCGTGAGAGGTTCCGCCGTCATTCGGATTTTTCGTCGATTCCCGGAATGCGCGCGTAACCCGCAAAACGCGCTCCCGGATTGGCACTTTGCGGATTTGCTTTCGGAATGGTGAAATCGAACACGCTCACACCGTTCATCTTTTTTCCGCGGTACGACCGGCCGTCGCTGGCGCCAACCATCAGCATCGTGTCGTCGGAAACCGCCCGCCCGAGGTAAATCATGGTGTGCGTCACCGGTGGATCCCGATCGCTCGAATAGGTGCCCGTCCAAAACAGCAAATCGCCAGGCCGCAAGTCGTCGAGTTCGAAACTGTCGGTGCTGCGGCTCACGACCGCTTCGAAGTCCCCGGCTTTGCGCGCCCACACGTATTGGTCACTCGCAGTCCGCGGCACGCCGTCCAATCCCTGCTCCCGCAGCAGGTAATAAATCGTCCCCGAACAATCCATGCCTCCCTGTGCGGGATCGGCCGAACCGTACGTGTAGGTCAGGTTCTGTGTCGTCAACGCCAGCGCCGCCGACAAAAGCTTTCGCACCGGCTCAGGATTGGCGGAAAATTCCTTTAGTTCCGACTCCGCCACGGTCGCGACCACCGCCGGGTCGTTTTTTGTCGCGTCAGAGTCCTGTCCGCGAACCGCCGGTCCAGCCACCAGGAAGACCAGCCAGAAACCAACGCTGCGAACCGCGCCCAACTTGATTCCGCAGATCATCAGGGTACCTGGATGCGGAGTGGAGCCGGATGGGGTCAGTCGACCTCAGGGAAGAGTCGCACTTTGGGAGCAGGGACACGTTTGGCCTCGGCCGCGGCTTTCGCCTCCCGTTTGCGCGCGAGTTCCGCCATCTGCGCGGAGCGGATTTTTTCATCCGGCACGGTGCGCAAATCTTTCGCAAGACCCACCTTGTTCAGCAGCCAGATCGTCCACTTGGTGGGATCCCACTGCCACGGCTTCACCCCATTGCGGTAGTCGTGTTGAAACTCGTGGTGATAATTGTGGTAGCCCTCGCCAAAGGTGAAAAGCGCCATGATCCAGCTATCCCGCGCGCTGCACCGTGACGAATACGGTCGGCTGCCGATGCAATGGCAGGCCGAATTGATGAAAAAGGTCGAATGCTGAACGACCACGAGCCGCAGCACGCCGGCGATCAGGAATCCTCCAAGTGCGCCCACCCAACCATTCCAAAGGCCACCCAGGACGGTCGGAAGAATAAAGCCCATCGTGATACCGATGAGGTGGATGTATTTGTGCTGCCAGGCGATCAAAGGATCCTTCTGGAGGTCGGTGACATTGTCGAACGGAGGATCGGGCTGAAGTTTGAAGAGGAGCCAGCCGATGTGCGCGTGGAAAAATCCCTTGCTGATCGCGTAAGGATCTTCGTCGTGATCGACGTGTTTGTGGTGGCGGCGATGCTCACACGCCCACAAAAGCACGGAATTTTCAAAGGCTGCCGCGCCGAAAAGCAGCGTGAAGAGCCTGACCGGCCACGCCGCTTTGAAGGTGAGATGGGAAAAGAGCCGGTGGTAGCCAAGCGTGATGCTCAGGCCCGTGGCGACGACGAAAAACAGGAACATCGAGACCTGAAACCAATCCAAACCAAAATACCAGATGTAGGCTGGAGAGGCGGTGAGGGCGAGGAACAGCGTGCCAATGAGGAAGCTGCTCGTTGTCCAATTGACTTTTTCGAAGGGAATTCGGAATCGCATGTGGGAGTTTGGGAGTTCGCAGGTGTCGGCGAAAGCGTGATGGGTAGTGCCTAACGTGATCGAACACAACCTCCAATCTGCGTTTTTTTCCTTCAAAAAAAATGCGTCATCACGATTTTGGCGCTGGCAGCAAGCTGCGGAAAAATTCCTACTTTCCCCACCCATCCATCTCCACTACGGCACTCGATTCACAACGTTATGTTAAACTGGGCCCTTACCTTTCTTGTTGTAGCCATCATTGCCGCCGTCCTTGGATTTGGCGGCATTGCCGGAACGGCTGCGTGGATCGCACAGATCCTCTTTGTCGTTTTCCTGATCCTCTTCATCGTATCGTTCATCATGCGGCGAGGTCCGAAAGCTTGAACGGCGCGTCCGTCCAATCCACACTCCAAACCGAAATCGAAAATTTATGAATGACCTGACACCCGACGAATCTCACGCCTGGGAAGAAACCACCAATCCGACCATTCCGGTTGCCACGGGTGTCCCCCAGCCCAAAAAATCGGCGTTTCCGGTTGTTCCGGTCGTGCTCGGTGCGCTCGCCCTGGGAATCGCCATTGGATTGGCCACGGCCGCGTCGAACGTCCCGCCAACGCGTCGGAAACGCTACGAACGTTCGTTGCGGGACGCCAGTAAAGCGGTCCGCAAGGCGATCGAACCCCGCCGTCAGGAATTTCTCGATCAGATCGCGCACGTTCGCACCTGCGCCGAGTCCGCCCTTAATCAGCTCCCGTCGCTGCCGAAATCCCGCAAAAACAGCGCCGTCGAGCAGGCTGTCGCCAAACTTCAGGCCCTCGCACCATGGAACTAGACCCACCGCCCGTCAGTCTGCCCGAAAAAGTCCGGCAGAGTTTCGCCGATATCGAAGCCAACGTACACAAGGATCCATTACGAGCGGCCCTTTTCGCTGCCGGTGGTGGATTCATATTGAGCCGATTGCCGTTGCTGGCAATTTTTGCCGGGCTCGTTCGCCTCGCGTTCTGGCTGATCCGGCCGGCGCTCCTCGTTCTCGGAATTGCCAAGATCGTCGAGCTCTCGCGGGCTAAAAATTCCTGACCTGGCACGGCCAATCGTTCGGCCGGTGGTGCAATGGATTTCCGGTTGCGGGCCACGGAGGTTCCCCCTAATCACGCGGATGAATTCGGGAGGATCGACTCCCGGATCCCCGAATGATCATTCCGCCGAACCAGCTCACCGAAAACACCCTCACGATCAGCCAGACCGGGCACGCATGGCTGGCTGGCCAGATCGCCCGCCATTGGGGAAACGCGGAATTTGCCGCGTTCTCTCCGACCGAGGAAATCCTCTATGCGGCGGCACAGCACGACGCCGGCTTTCTTTCATGGGAGCACGCACCCACGCTGAATCCGGAGACCGGGCTACCCCATCGTTTCGAGGAGCTGCCTGCGAAGATTCACGTGCCGCTGTGGGATGATGGCATCAATGAACTGCGGGCCGTCTGCCACTACGCCGCGTTACTCACGTCGATGCATGCCTGCCAGGGATTCGCAAAAATTGGCGTCGATGAATTATTGCCGGTGGTCGTCACGGAATTTCTCACCCGCCAGCAAACAGTCCAGGAAACGATCTTGAACTCCCTGCGGCAGGATTTGGAATACCCCGAAGCAAACCGAGATGAGATCCGTCTTTTCCACCGCCAGCTCCTGTCGGCATGGGATCAAATCTCGATCTTTATCTGCCGTGATCCGGACCAGATTTCGGTGATCGAGGAAGCTCCGGCGAATGCGGGAACCGTTACTGAACTCACCCTCATCCCGCTGGAACCCACCCGGCGACTGATGCGTCTTCAACCCTGGCCTTTCAGCACCGAACGCGTCCGCCTCGTGTGTGAAGGGCGCATTCTCACCCGGCGTTACGACGACGAAACCACCATGCGGAGGGAACTTCGGGAAGCCGAGCGGACTTTAGTCGTCGCAACCCTCATTCCTTGATTGCTCAATGGAGTCAACTAAGGAAAATCAGGTTACCACCGCGCCACGCCCCACGATGAACGCGCCCACAATCTCTTCCGACGCGCACGTTCGGCCGAACGCTCCATCTTCTCTGTCTGAGTTTGCTCCAGTCCCGTTGTGCGAAGTGGACGCTGCGGGCCAGCTCCTGGACGCCAATCGCGCTTTCCACCAACGGTTTCCAGAAGGCCCCCCCGCCTCGATCGCTGCCGCGCTGCCACGTATTCTCCACACGGATCGACATTCCACCGTCATCACCGGAGGACCTTCCGGACCGGATTTGCAGGTCGACATTGCCGCCGTGCCCGGTTCAGCGCCGAATGCCGATGCGGCAGACCGATTCATCGTCGCATTCACCGATTTGCCGAAGCAGCAACCGACCGGTGGTGCGCTGCGACAGGCGGAACAACAGTTACGGCTCGCCATTAAGGCCACCGACCTGGGGATGTGGGAATTCGACCCGCACACCCGGATTGCCTCCCTCACGCCGCGCGGTTGTTCCATTCTCGGTCTGCCCGCTGAGACTGCTGTGACTGAGGAGCAATGGCTGAATCTCATTCATCAGGACGACCGCGAACGCACTCTGACTTCGCTGGCAGAGGCGCTGGCTGAAAATTCGTCCGGCCAATTTTCCGCAACTTACCGCGTGATTCATGCCACGGGTGACTTGCGTTGGATTCGCAGTTCGGGGGTGGTCACCCCTTCCGAAGAATTTCCCGGCAACGTCCGGTTGATCGGCACATTGCTCGACATCACCGAGCACAAACGAATCGAGGAAGAGGCGCACGTCAGTGGAGCTCATTTTCGGTTTCTCACGGAAGCCATCCCGGCGCTCGTCTGGATGTGTGGGGCCGACAAACGCGCGACCTACATGAACAATGCGTGGCTGGAATTCACCGGAAAAAGCCTTCCGCAGCTGCTGGACGCCGGCTGGCTGGACGACCTGCACCCCGACGATCTGCCGACGTGCAGTTCCGTCTGGAATACCGCGTTCGACACGCGCGGACCATTTCTCGCGGAGTTCCGCATGCGGCGCCATGACGGTGTCTACCGCTGGATGCTCGACCGCGGCGTGCCGCGGTTCGCTTTGGACGGGACTTTCGAAGGATACATCGGCGCGAGTTTCGACATTCACGACGTCAAGACGCTTTCGCAGGAGCTCGCGGAAAGCGAAGCACGTTTTCGGATGCTCGCGGATACAGCCCCGGTCTTGATCTGGATGATGGATGCCGCCGGACGGATCACTTACGTGAACCAGCAGGTTCTCGATTTCACCGGACTTCCGCTCGACGAATTACTCGGTCGGGTTGTGCCTCCTGGCATTCACCCCGACGATTTCGCGCCGAATATCGTCGCGTTCGAAAGCGCTTTTCTCCAACACGACCCGTTTCAGATCCGCTACCGGATGCGCCGCGCGGATGGAGTTTACCGATGGATGCTCAACACCGCGCGACCGCGACTCTCATCGACGAACACGTTTCTTGGCTACATCGGCGTGCGGAACGATATCCACGAACGCGTGACGGCCGAGCAGGCGCAAACCCGCTACGCCGCCGAACTCCAGGCCGCATTGGCTGCCGCCGAAGCCGCCCGCGATCGCGCCGAAGAGGCCAGCCAGACCAAGGATCAATTCCTGGCCGTTCTCAGCCACGAGCTTCGCACACCGCTCACGCCGATTCTCATCGCGGCCTCGACGCTCCAGACGATTCCCGACCTGCCCCGTGCCGCCCGGGATGCGTTCGAGATGATTCAGCGCAACGTCGAACTCGAGTCCCGCCTCATCGCCGACCTGCTCGACCTGACCCGGATCACGCGCCGCCAGTTTTCTCTCAACTGCGAACCGTCGGATCTCCACGAGGTCATTCGAAAAGCTCTCGAAATTTGCAGCGCCGACGCTGAGTCCAGCCAGCACCAGATCGAGCTCGACCTTGCTGCGAACGCAAGCTGGGTGGACGGCGACCCCGTCCGGCTTCAACAGGTCTTCTGGAACGTCATCAAAAATGCCGTCAAATTCACACCGGAGCGCGGGCACGTCCGCATCGTTTCTCACAACACCGAGGGCTGGATTATCATCGACATCGCGGACAATGGTGTCGGCATCCCACCCGAAAAACAGGCCGCGGTGTTCGACGCATTCGAACAGGCCAATACGGGTTCCGATCGCGTCCTCGGTGGCCTCGGGCTCGGTCTCACCATCTCCAAAGCGACGGTGGACGCTCACGGGGGACGCATTTCGATCACGAGCGCAGGCCTGAATGCCGGCACGACGATCCGCGTCGAGCTGCCCCTGCTCGCGCCGGCCTGATAACAGACATCGATCCCCATGGCCCCGGCTGATCCGCTTCGCATTCTCATCGTGGAGAATCATCCCGACACCGTCAAATACCTGAGCCTCTACCTCGAGCAACTCGGGCACGTCGTTTCGGTCGCCGGCACGGCCGCCGCAGCGCTGGAATTTCTGACAACCAACCGCACCGATTTGGTCATCAGCGACATTGGCCTCCCCGACACGGACGGATGGATTTTCCTCGGCCAGATTCCAGAACCCCGTCCGTACGCTGTTGCCATCAGCGGGTACGGGACAGCTCGTGATACCGAGCGCAGCCGCGAGGCTGGATTTCAACACCATCTCGCCAAACCATTTCTACCGGCCGATCTCGAACCGATCCTGCGCGACGCCGCAAATAATCGTCACCGCGATACTTGTTGAATTCGTCGGATTTACGACCACCGGCGGCGGCGCAATCGATTCGTTCACGATGAATACTCTCACCATCAAAGGGAACTGGAACGAACTCAAAGGCCGGCTGAAACAAAAATACGGAGAACTCACGGACGACGATCTCGCTTACGTCGACGGTAAGGAGGATGAACTCCTCGGTCGACTCCAGCAGAAGCTCGGCAAAAGCAAGGACGAGGTTCGCAAGGTCATCAGCGACCTCTAAATCCCGACCGCAATCCAGACCTTCAAGAGCTGGGCCGCGTGAGATTTTCCATGACTTCTCCCATGTCAGTGAAGCCCGCGTTGGCCCCGCTCCTCTTCGATCATTCGGCGAAATTGCCGGAGATTTTCCTCAGCCTCGTCGCTGGCGCGCTGAGGATCGAGGCGGGATCCATCGCCGTCCGCTCGTGCGAGGTAATCGACCGTGAGCGTAACCTTGGTGCGGTTCGGGCCCACGGCCTGAAGCGCAACGGCTCCCGCGCTAGGATGACCGTGCTCCGCGTGCCATTCGATTCGCTCACTCGGAGTCGTTTGCAGAATCTTCGCCGTCCATTCGCGGATCCGTCCATCGACGGCAACCCGCCAGACAAGCATGCGCTCTCCGCGTCGCCGCACCTCCATGACGTTTTCCATGAACTGCGGAAATTCCTCGAATCGGCTCCATCGTTCATAGACGGCGTCGACAGGTGCGTTGACTTCCAGAGAAACGTGAATCGAGGTCGTGACGGGCGGCATGTGAGCGGGCTGAGCGATGGATGGAACGCTCCTCCAAAATCATCGCAGCCCAACACCATCCCGGACGTTTATCCCGACAGAATCACGCCCCGGCTCGTCCATCCGACGGGCTCTTGTTATTATTCCGATTCATGAAATCTCCTTCGGCTCTCGCAAATTCCGGCTGCGACCATCGGGTGATGAATGTCCTGCTCGCGATGTCGCCATTCGGAATCATCGTTACGGATAGTGAGAACCAGGTGTACCTGTGGAATGCGCAGGCGGAAGCGCTCTTTGGTTATTCCGCGGCCGAAGCGCTCGGGCGGCAGCTCCCCATCCGACCGGCGGCCGGCAGCCTGGCGGCACAGCTTTCCGCGGCCGAATTGAATCCCATCGATGCCGTATTCCTGCATCGCGATGGGAGCCTGGCCGAGGTCAGCTTGTGGTCGGCCATGGTACCCGGCGCGGACGTTCCCGTCCCCCCTGCCCGGCTCATCATGGTGTGCGACATCGCCGAGCGAAAATTTCTCGAACGAGCATTGCTCGGTGCGATCGAATCCGAGTCCCGTCGACTTGGAATGGAGTTGCACGATCACCTCAGCCAGCAACTTCTGGGTGCAGCTTTCGGCACAATCGCGCTCGCCAGCCGATTGAAGCGTGACGGCTCCCCCCACGCTGCCGCTCTCGAGCAACTCGCCACCACGATCAATGATGCCGTCGTCGAAACCCGCAGTATCGCCCGCGGCCTCAATCCGGTGGAACTCGATTCCGCCGGACTGGACGCCGCGCTCCGCGATCTCGTTGAGCGGGTTTCTGCGGCCATTCCGTGCCTCATGGAATGCGCCCGCCCGGTGCTTCTCGCCAATGCCACCTCCGCCCTTCACGCCTACCGCATCGCGCAGGAAGCTGCCTCTAACGCGCTGACCCATTCCGGGGCCCGGCAAATCACGATCTCGCTTTCCGAAGCCCGCGATCAGGTGACGCTGGAGATCCATGACGATGGATGTGGATTTGACGCCGCCTCCGCCTCCGAGACCGGAATTGGACTTTCGTGCATTAAATACCGTGCCCGTGCCCTCGGCGGCACCCTCAGGATTGATTCCGGCCCGAACTCTGGCACACTCGTGGTTTGCGAATTTCCAAAAAGTCCATGAATTCCCAGCCAGCCGTGGCCCCTCCGGAGCGTCCGGCCCCCGCAGCGGCCGCAGTCCACCGCATTCTCATCGTGGACGATCATCCAATTTTCCGCGCGGGCGTCGCCGCGCTCCTCTCCGGCGAAGATGATTTTGAAATCTGCGGCGAGGCGCACAATTCCACCTCCGCGCTCGAGGTGATGCGCCGGACCACGCCAGATGTCGCGCTGTTGGACATTTCGCTGCCCGGGACCAACGGCATCGAACTCGTGAAGCTCCTGCTGGCGGAGCAACCTCGTCTCGTGATTCTTGTCATCTCAATGCACGACGAGTCGCTTTATGCTCTGCGCGCCCTGCGCGCCGGTGCCCGCGGTTACATCATGAAGGCCGAGGCAATGAATCACATTCTCGAGGCCATCCGCAAAATCGTGAGCGGCGAAATCTTCGTCAGCCCGAAGTTTGGTGAGCGCCTCATCTTCAAGGCGGTCCACGGCACCGAAAGCGGCACCGGGTCACCGGTGGACTCGCTTTCCGATCGTGAGCTCGAAGTGCTGGGCCTGCTCGGCCGCGGGTTTGCCAGCCGCGAAATTGCGCAGGAACTCCATCTGAGTGTCAAAACCATCGAGACCCACCGCAGTCACATCAAAGAAAAACTGGGGTTCAAGGATGCGGGTGAAATGACCCGTTTCGCCGTCGAGTGGTTCGCCCACCAGGCCAAATGACATTTCGCTGAGCGTCAGCGGAAAAGGTTCCCCGATATTGGCCCGAACCAGCTCGAATGGGCTGATTTACAAACATCGCCGAACGTTGTAGACGCTGGTTCGGATGCGGAATCGAACGGCCATACGAATTGTGTACGGCCTCGCAATTTTGGGCGGATTGCTTCCCCCTCTGCTCTTCGTGGCTTACGCTTACCTCCAGAGCGTTGCCCGCATCGAACGCGAGCTCGAATTCGTGAGTGGAGGTGTCGTTACCCGGGCGGACGAAATGCTCGGAAGCATCACCGCGAGCCTGCGGGAAGTGGCCGCGAATACGGAGAATCTCAGCGATGAACGCGCCGTGTCGGCTTTGCGCGAGGTCGTTTTTCGTAACCGGTTCCTTCAGGCAATCGTCATCATTCGTGATGGACACTTGGTTGCCACCAGCGAATCGATCCTCGAGGAGCCCCAGCTCCTGTCCGAGCCGGAACTCGCGGCCCTCCCCGCGATCGGTGAGATTTCCATCCAGCCACCGTTGGGCACGGGTTTTGCCCCGGATTCCCTGACCGTCTCTTTTCGCTCCAATGCGACCACCGTGATCGAGGGGGTCAGTGATCCGCGTCTGCTGACCGAATTTCTCGCGTATTACGCCGAGCGGTCCGGGGTCCGGGTTTCCGTTTACCTCGGTAATGGCCGCCCGCTCACATCCTTCGGGCCGGAATCGATTTCGATGCCGCCATGGATCGAGTCGGGATCGCCTGCAGCAAACTTCCGCTGGCACGGCGACTCGCTGGTGGAATGGCGCAGCTCGTCGTTGCATCCGATTTCCGCCGTGGCAGTTTCGGCCAGCGGCGCCGTTACCCGTCATCTTATTCAGACCGGTCTGGTATTCGCGGCCGCCGGCATCGTGCTTTCCGCCCTCATCGTCGGATTATTGATTCGCATCGCCAACCGGACGCGCTCGCTCGAAGCCGACCTCCGCGAGGCAATTCGTTTCGGCGAACTCGACGTGTTTTATCAACCGATCATCGATCTTCGGACCGGCCGCTGCGCGGGCGCCGAGGCATTGATGCGCTGGCATCACCCGCACCGGGGTGTCATCCCAGCCGGCGAATTTATCACCGTCGCCGAAACCAGTGGGCTGATTCTTCCGATGACCGATCTCATGCTCGGAAAAATTGCGCGGGACCTGCGAAACCTTTTTGCCACCGACCCGACGCTGCACATCGGCATCAATCTTGCCCCGCAGCATTTTGCCAGCGACCACATTCTGCAATCCGCCAGCAGCCAGCTTCACGTCGCGATCGCGCCATCCCAGATCATCTACGAAATCACGGAACGCGGACTCGTCTCGGACCGGGGATCCGCCGCACGCCGCGTGATGAACGGCCTGCTCCAACACGGCTCGAAACTCGCGGTGGACGACTTCGGCACCGGCTATTCGAGTCTCAGCTACCTTGAACGTTTTCCGCTCGATTACCTCAAGATCGACAAAGCATTTGTCGATGGAATCTCCGACGCGGAGTCCAGCTCCGGACTGGTCGATCAGGTCATCCGCATCGGCCAATCGCTCGGCATGGCGATCATTGCCGAAGGCGTCGAACACGATTACCAGGCCGATTATTTGCGCACTCACGGCGTCGAATTCGCCCAGGGCTGGTTTTTCGCCCGCCCGCTGCCGGCTCCGGAATTTCACCGGCTCGTGCGCGAAAAAAACGCTCCGGTCTCACACGAACTTCCCCGGGTTTAGCAATCCCGCCGGATCGAGCGCGTTTTTGATCGCGGCGTGCGCCGCGCGGCCCGATGGAGAAACCGCCTGATTCCACCATCGCATCTTCGCGAGCCCCACACCGTGCTCCCCAGTTATCGCACCACCCCACGCCAGCACCTGCGAAAACAAAGCATCCAGTGCACGTTCAACGTCAGCTCGCACCGCGGGATCATCGTAACTGGCGGCCATGATGTTGACGTGGATGTTGCCGTCACCCGCGTGACCAAAACACGCGATGGGAAATCCTGTGGACCGCTCCAGCCGGCGTGCAAATTCCACGAGATCGACCAAACGCCCCCGCGGCACCACGATGTCTTCGTTCAGTTTCGTTAGGCCGGTGGCCCGGAGGGACATCGAAAAGCTTCTCCGCAGCGCCCAGAGCCCGTCGCACTCCGTATCGGTCAATGCGCGATCGACCCGCAACGCGCCCGCGTCCGCCAGCACCGCTGCCAGGCCGGCAATCTCGCCCCGAACACTGGCCGCCTGCCCGTCGATTTCCAGCAGCACATGCGCTTCGCCGGGAGGAATATCCGCGCCGGCATTTCGTTTCCGCGCTGAATCGAGCGTAAAACGGTCCGCGACCTCGACCGCCGCCGGCAGGTAACCCGCCGCAAATACCGCCTGCACCGCCGCGGCCGCCTTTCGCATCGAAGGAAATCCCGCCGAGAGAGCGCCCCGGGCCGGCGGATGCGGCAGCAGGCGCAGCGTCGCTTCCGTCACCACGCCAAGCAGGCCTTCCGACCCCACAAAGAGACCCGCCAGATCGAAACCGGTCTTGTTTTTATGAGTGCGACCACCCGTCCGGAGGATGGTGCCGTCCATCAGCACCACCTCCAGTCCGAGCACGTAATTTCGCGTGACTCCGTATTTTAAACACCTCGGCCCACCCGCATTCGTCGCGATATTTCCTCCGAGACTGCAATTCTCGAGGCTGGCCGGGTCCGGCGGATACAACAGACCGCGTTTGCGTGCCCGCGCCTGCAGGTGGCCCGTGATCACTCCCGGCTGCACCACCGCCACAAAATCTTTCGCGCTGATTTCCACAATCCGGTTCATCCGCGCCGTGCTGAGCACGATGCCGCCCTGCACGGGCACACAGCCACCCACGTAACCGTAGCCTGCTCCACGTGTCGTCACGGGCATTGACGCCGACGACGCCAGCCGCAACACCGCTGCCACCTCCTCGGTCGATCCAGGGATCACTGCCAGAGCCGGGCGTGCCGCGGCAAACCACTTGTCGCCGGCGAACGCCTCCAATTGCGTCGCCTCCGTGATCACGTGCTCACTCCCGAGCAACGTCCGCAATTTTCGCACGAGGGATTTCATAGGCGGCCGCAACGTCCTCTCAGCCGCGCGAAATTGTCACGAATAAATCCGGTCAGTCGGTCGGCGGTTTTCGCCGCCAGCGGGGAGCCAGGCGGCGATTTTTTGCACTGCGTTCGATCAATATCCTCACGAGATCGTAAATCCATTTCGATCCGAAATAACACATCACCGCCGTGACCGGAGCCAGCAACAGTGCGCCGACCGCAAACGGGAATGGCGCGTCCTTGAGCACCTCCCAGACCGATCCCTCCCGCATCGCAGCATACGGTGATCCCATGCCCAGAAATCGAAAGCCGATCTCCAATTCGATCCACACGATGAACGCCGCGGAGAGCGGATTGGTGATCCAGCAACCCACCAGCGCCGCCGGGATATTTCCTCCCACCGCCATGGCCACGATCACCGCGGGCAAACTCTGAAACGGAAACTGCAGTACCGAAAAAAATCCACCGACCGCCAGACCCCGTGCGATGGGCTCGCGCTCCGGCTGCCACAAATGGGGATTCAGCAATCGGTCCCCCACCCAGCGATGCAGCCAGGTGCCACGCAAATTTTTCACCCTCGGGACGTGGCGCAAATACTTTCCGGCCCCGGATCGCCTCCAATGCTGCGGCTTCAAAATGAATGCGCTTCCCGCTCTCGATTTCCTCTCTGCAAGCCTATCTCCGCTTGCCTACGACCGCGAATCCCGATAACCCGTCAGCTTTATGAAGAAAATTGAGGCGATCATCAAACCGTTCAAGATGGAGGACGTGAAGGAAGCTCTGGCGGAAGTGGGCATCGAAGGAATGACTGTGAGCGAGGTTAAGGGATTTGGCCGCCAGAAAGGTCACACCGAGATTTATCGCGGAAGTGAATATACCGTCGATTTCCTTCCGAAAGTCAAATTTGAGATCGTGGTCGCCGACTCCGCCGTCCAGAAAACCATCGAAGCCATCTCGGCGTCCGCCAAGACCGGCAAAATCGGTGACGGCAAAATTTTCGTCCTGCCCGTCGAGTCAGCGATTCGCATTCGTACCGAAGAAACCGGCGAGCAAGCCATCTGATCCGGCTGGCCCGAGCGGCCCCCCATCATCCGCTCGCGCCGACCTGGGATTTTCTTTCCTGATTCCGCATGGAATGGTGGCAGGCCCTGGTGCTGGGGCTGGTTGAAGGCATTACCGAATATCTCCCGGTCAGTTCGACCGGGCATCTCATCATCGCCCAGCGATTGATGGGCATCACGCAAAGCGAATCCGCCGACGCGTTCGCCATTTGCATCCAGATCGGCGCAATCCTCGCGGTGCTCGGCCTCTATTTCCGCCGCGTTCGGCAGATGGCCGAAGGTGCGCTCGGCCGTAATCCCGAAGGCTTTCAACTCGGCATTAACATTATCGCGGCGTTTCTCCCAGCCGCCATCGTCGGGCTCATTCTCGAAAAACCGATCAAACTTTACCTGTTCGGCGGCGACCGCTGGGGCATGTGGCCCACCGTCATCGCGTGGCTCGTTGGCGGCATCGCCATCCTCGTCTTTGCCCGCAAGCCCTCTGCCGACCCCAATTCCCACACCGGCAAACGCACCCTCGCCGATCTTACCTGGCGTTCTGCCGTCATCATTGGATTGATCCAATGCATCGCGATGTGGCCTGGTGTCAGTCGCAGCCTCGTGACGATCGTTGGTGGCCTCGTCGTCGGCCTCAGTCTGCCCGTCGCGGTCGAGTTCAGCTTTCTTCTCGGTGTACTTACGCTCTCAGCAGCGACCGCTTACGACGGTCTCAAATACGGCCGCGAAATGCTCGACGCGTTCGGTGCAATACCGCTTCTCATCGGACTCGTTTCCGCCTGGCTCAGCGCCGCCCTCGCCGTCAAATGGATGGTCGGTTATCTCAATCGGCACGGACTCGGCATCTTCGGTTGGTATCGCATTCTCATTGCCATCGTCGCCACCGCCCTCATTCTGACCGGGATTCTGACGGTCTGACGACCGCCCTTCCAATCATCCCACATTTTCCCCCGTGTCTGACGACCTCATGCTGCCCGACCTCCAGGCCACCCTGCTCTGCGAAGACGTGCGCGCCGAAATCAGCGGACAGCAATCATTGATCGGCGTGATCAGTGCCATTCCAGCGCCCGCTCTGCCCATCGCATTCTTTAAGCTTTGCCTCTGGACCCGCTGGTGTGGCGGCACCGGTCGATTCCGCCAGCGTTCCGTGATCGTGGCTCCCGACGACGAATCCATCGTCGCCGAATCCCAGGTCGAATTCACCCTCCGCGAGCTCGACTCCCACGCGACCAACGTCCACGTCTTCGGCGGTGTGAAATTCGAAACCTACGGCCTCTACCACATTGAAATTCACCTCGATGACGAGTTCCGCATGCGTTTCCCCCTCCCCGTCGTGCAAGTCGCCCGCCCGGAATAAGACCGGCCGAAACCACTACGCGCCGTTCGGCAGTTTGACCGTTTTTGTCGTTGCTGAGGTATTTCCGTAGATGTCCTTGGCGACGACCTGGACGGATACGGTTCTGGCGCGTGTTTTTTTGAGTTTGCGCAACGCCGTCAATTTTACGCTGGCCTTCCAATTCCGGGCCTTTTTTGCGGCGACCTTTTTGCCGTTGACGTAAATTTTCAGCGTCCGAAGTCCGCTGGCGTCCAGGGCTTTACCGGTGAGGACAAGCGCGGATTTTGTCCCCCTCCCCGTCACCTTGCCGTTGGCAGCAACGCGCAGAGCGGGTGGCGCGAACTCCGGTCGCGCGTCGGCGGGGATCGGCGGCTGGGATGGACTGGACTCGATGGTCTCACCGGGCAGAGCGGGCGTGAGAGCTGGGGCCTTCCGGTAATCGGCCTGTGCGGCGTAGGCGTCAGCAAGCGCGAGAATCATCGATTCGCCACCCGCAGCGCCGACGAATTGCATGCCGATGGGTAGACCATTCGAGTCGAAACCGGCCGGAACGATCATGAGTGGAAATCCCGTCCAACGCTCGGCAGTTCCAGCCGGACTCACCGTCGCCGTCGGCGCGTAAAGCGGCACCTGATTGGTTGTTGCGGGATTGATCAGTGCGTCGAAGTCCTGCTCGACAAACGCGCTTTGTTGGATCGCTTCGAAGCTCTGGAGGCGCGCCGCCCGGTAGTCGAGGAGACTCTGATTCTGCTGCCACGGCACAAGACCATTGGCGTCGAACAGCGCCCTGACCTGATCGGCAGTCGCCTGGGTATTCAGACGGGGAACGAGCAATTGGGTGAACTCGGCAACATTGTTCGCCGGAGCGGATTCCGGGAGATTCTGGAAATAAACGTTCCGATCAAAGAGAACCGTCGCCGTGCTGGGGGTCGGGACGACCGGACGAGCACCCGAATAATCGACCACCGTTGCCCCCGCCGCTCGCAGCTCATCAACGAAACGATCGAACGTGCTGACAATTTCGGACGGAAAATTGCCGGGGAAATAGGCCTGGTAGATGCCGATCTTTTTCCCGGCGAGTGCGCCCGGCGCGATCTGGGACGTGTAATCCACCCCGCGCGTCGGCACGAACGGCGCAAAGAAATCTCGGTAAAGTTCGTTGGGATCGTCCGCATCGATCTCGTTCATGGAAATCGCGACGTCTCCAGCGCTGCGGCCGTAAATTCCGGCGACATTCCGCCAGTCGGCACCCGGGAAAATTCCCGTCCGTCCGACCAGCCCAAGGGACGGCGTGAGCGTGTAGATGTTATTGGCAGCGGCGGGCGAGATCAGCGATCCCGCCGAATCACTGCCCAGCGCGATGGTCGCGAAATTTGCTGCCACGCCCGCACCGCTACCCGTACTGGATCCTCCCGCAACGTAATCGAGACCGTAGGGATTTTTTGTAACTCCCGCGTAGGAGCTGACAGACGTCGCGCCCGCTCCGTCGGGCATATTCGATTTTCCAAGGATCACCGCACCAGCATCGCGGAGCTGTTTCACGACGAAGGCATCCGCATCCGGAATGGAATCGATCAATTCGACATAACCGTTGGTGGTCGGCAGGCCCGCAACGTCCATGTTGTCTTTCACAAGAAGGGCAACACCATGAAATGGCCCAAGCACAGTGCCCTTCGCCCGCAAAGCGTCCGCCGCAGCGGCCTCGGCGAGGAGAGCTGGATTGATGACTGGCACCGCGTTGATGGTCACGCCCGCCTGATCATAAATCGCGAGTCGGTTGAGGTAGAGCGAGACGAGGTCGACGCTGGAGAGAGCACCAGCATCCATCGCGGATTTGATCTCGGAGATGGACGCTGTCTCGAGCTCGAACGTCTCAGCGTAGCCGGGAGACCCAAACCCGATTGCGGCCACCACCGCTCCCACCCAAGCGCGGTTACGGCGACTTGAATATAATTGCGCTGCCCGCGGGCGGTGGCTTGCTGGATCTAAACGACTCGGTGATGGGATCTTCATACGGAAAGGCCGTTCGAGTCAGAATTCGTGCCAATTTCCCGGATTCGCCGGCGCGATCACCAAACAACGCTGACCAACATCGTGCGAAAAATTTTGTCGGCGACTCGGGTCAACCTTCGTCGTCGTTTTTTTGTCACAGAATGTTGTCCGAAATCGCACAGCGTTTGTCCGATTGCGCTTGGACAATCCTGCGCCTTGACCCTTATCCCGACCGGAGTTCACTCATGGTCGCCCCGGTCAGTCGCCGCAACACCCGGGCAAGGTGCGGATGATCGGCAAATCCGCACTGCCGCGCGATCTCCTCTCCCGAAAGACGCGGCGTGCTTGCAAGCAGCAGCCTGGCGCGATCCACCCGCCGGTCGAGCAGCCATTGGTGAGGTGATTGACCCGTTGTTACTTTGAAGGCTCGAGAGAAATGAAATTCCGTCATGTTCAGCAACGCAGCGAAATCCCGCAGCGAAATGCCGTCCGCAAGGTGCGTTGCGGCGAACTCGCTCAACCGACGCATTTCGGCGAAGGAGAGTCGGCGAACGGGCCGGCGCGTGAGGCTCCGCCCAAGCGCCAGATCCGCCAAGGCGATGACCACCACTTCGACAAGCGCATCGGCGAAGATGGCGTCATGCGCTCCCGGGTGTCGAATGAGCGACGGAAATTTACGCGCCGTTTCCGCCAAAAACGCATCGTTGAATCCACGTTCCGTTAGCGCCGGAAAATCTATCGATTGCCGGATGCCGGCTTCCGACAGAATGCGCTCGATCTCCTGCCTTGGAATCGCCAGCTCGATCGCCCTGTAGGCGTGTTCACTCTGCCATTCGTCGCAAACCCGCGAAGGCATCACGATCAGTTGCCCACGGCGCAGAGGCGATTCCCGCCAGCGATCACCATCATAACGCCAGCGAACGCGGGGATTGGGTTGTGAAAGACAGCACAGGATCAAGTCATCACACGGTCGCGTGCTGGCAATTTCGAGCGGACTCATTACCGGAACGCAAATGGTCGCGTGGGAGCGCCCGATCCGCGCGATATCGACCACTTCTTCCGGGACCTCGCTGACGACCTTGTCGTAAAAACTCGGATACGGCCTTACAGAAGCCTGGCGTAACTCAACCACGCGCGACCCCGGAGCACATCCCGGGCCGAAGGCGAAGTTCAGCCGGACCGAGGAATAACTCGGACGGGTTATGCGGAGCGCGTTTTTCCCGCTCCCGAACCGCTCTTCGCAGATCGTTTCAGCACAAAAATTTTCGTGCACTGCGCCGAGCCGTTTCTTAGTCATCAGAATTATCTGACTTCCTTGATGAAACTCTTTCTTTACGCACTCGCATTTCTCGCCTTCGTCGGAGCGACGACGACTCTCGTGCTTTCGCGCTCCCGCGTCGTGGCCGAGGTGCCCGTGCCTGAGCCGGTGATTTCACCTCCACGGTATCTGCGCACGGCTGGGGGCCACGCAATAGTGTTCTCGAAGACGGCCCACTCGTTTCCGACTGCCGATGGCATTCACGGGATCGGCCCGGGCACACCGCTGACGCTTCTTGGCGAAATGGCGGGCAACGTGCGGGTGGAAGTGACCGGTTTTGGGGAAATTCAACTTCCCGCGGAAAGCGTGGAGTGGGACGCAAATGTTGGGGAAGCGTTAAAGCACGCCGACCGGGAAACTGCGAAAGCGCGCCAGGATCTGATCAGTGCCGAACTGGTTGAGCGGGCGGCTCGTGAACGCGACCAACTCAAGCGGGTTGCTGCAGCAACCGCGTCCAGGTCGGCTCTGGCCGTCGCCGGACCCGACGCGCAACTCGAAACAGAATCATCCCCGGAGAAGTTCATCCTCGTCAATCGTCCGCACCGGTTTGACACGGAAGCGGTCAGTCCGCGCACTTGCGCCATCACACATCACAACGGCGATTACCACCGAAGCGTGACGGGAGAGCTTTACCGCTGTCCGTCAGGGGTTGAAAAATAATTCCTGAACTGCGGGTTCCGCCAAGCTGAGGAGCGGAATTCGGTGGCGTGGCATGTGACGTGCTGAATTTTCGGACGTCATGACCCGAGCCGCCGCCCAAACCACCGCCGTCCTCACGACGTGCGTTCGGGGCGGCGCGCGGACCGGTTTCGGCCTGCGCGTCGGTCAGATTGTGGAAATCACCGATCATGAAGGTGGACAGGCCTGCACGTATTGGCTGCATGGGCGCCGGGAAGAGTTATTCGACGCCGATCATAGTCCGGGATTCACCGCCCGGATATCCGTTTCGGAAGATGCACTCTGCGAATTGGAAGCAACCGGCGCGCCGATGTCAGTCGAAGGTGGAACGCCCCCGACCGATCTGGAGGTGAGAGTGATCGGCGGAGACGTAGCGCTGCCGCCACCCCTTGCCGTGCCGCTTGAAGAGCTGCGGATCCGTGCGGCGACCGCCGCGACTTGCGTAGTGCGGGAGGGCGAATACCTACAGATTCTCGACGTGGCCGGACGGCAATGTTCCGACTTCCTCGCGTTCGATCTCGAGCAGCTGATGGGCGGTATTGAACGCGGTCTCGACGCCACGGCCACCCGGACTTTGATGGGTTCGACCTGTCCGGGTCCGGGACTTTACGCGTGTTTTTATGACCAGGATTTCCTTCCGTTGGTCGAAGTGATTCAAGACACCGTCGGAAGTCACGACACGTTCTCGCTCGCCTGCACCGCCAAATATTATGAGGACAAGGGGTACCCCGGACACGACAGCTGCTCCGAAAATTTCAATCGGGTGCTCGCGCCCCACGGTATCGCTTCGCGTCCCGGCTGGCCCGCGATCAATTTTTTCTTCAATACCTGGGTCGACGCGGCGGGAGCACTTCAGATGGACGAACCGTGGTCCCGCCCCGGCGATTACGTGCTCCTGCGCGCCCGCCGTGATCTGCTCTGCGCAATCTCGTCCTGCGCCGATGATATCGATCCTGCCAACGCCTGGAAGCCCACCGATATCCACGTTCGCATCTACGGAGCGGCCGAAAACTTCCCACGCGGAGTTGCATTCCGGTTTCGTGGCATGAACCAGGATCAGGCCCCCCGGCTGACGCGCGAGTCGGCGTTTCACGCGCGCACGGTGGCGCTCACGCGTCATTTTATCGATTACCGCGGATACTGGCTGCCTGGATCGTTCACCGGTCACGGCGCAATTGCGGAATATTTCGCCTGCCGCGAACGCGCGGCGATCATGGATTTATCAGCATTGCGGAAGTGGGAAATCACCGGGCCCGACGCCGAAAATCTTCTCCAGTTCTGCCTCACCCGCGATGTGCGCCGCCTCGCGACCGGCCAGATCGCCTATTCGTCGATGTGCCATGAATCCGGTGGTCTGCTCGATGACGGCACAGTCTTCCGATTGGGTCGGGAAAATTTTCGTTGGATCGGCGGCGACGAATTTGCGGGCGAATGGTTGCGGCAGCAGGCGATCGCCAACGAGTGGAGAGTTTTCATCAAAACGTCCACCGACCAAATCCACAACGTCGCGGTGCAGGGTCCGCTCAGTCGCGACATTCTGAGCGCATGTGTCTGGACTCCACCCACCCAACCGTCCCTCGTCGAGTTGAAACGTTTCCGGTTCACGATCGGTCGGATCGGTGGCCCGCAAGGACCGGCGCTGATCGTTTCGCGGACGGGCTACACAGGCGAACTTGGCTACGAAGTTTGGTGTCATCCGCAGGACGCCATCGCCGTCTGGGACGCAATCTGGAACGCAGGCGCCCCCCACGACCTCGCCCCGCTCGGTCTCGAAGCGCTGGATCTTTTGCGCATCGAAGCCGGATTGATTTTTGCCGGCGCGGAATTCACCAGCGAGATTGACCCCATCGAGGCGGGCATCGGATTTACCGTCGATTGGAAAACGAAATCGGAGAATTTTATTGGCCGCGAGGCGCTCGAACGCTGCCATGCTGCTCCGCAACGCGCGCTCGTTGGCCTGGAGATTTCCGGCAACGAACCGGCCGCCCACGGCGACGCGGTGTTCGCCGGGCGCGCGCAGATCGGCGTGGTGACCAGCGCCATGCTCTCGCCGATTCTCCGCAAAAATATCGCGCTCGCCCGAGTCTTCATCGATTCGCGGAGACCCGGCACGGAGCTCGAAATCGGCAAACTCGACGGGCACCGGAAACGTCTCGCCGCGCACGTTGTGCCGCTACCATTCTACGACCCGGACCGGGTCCGGGCGAACGCCTGAAATATCCATGAACGCCCCGCTTCAGGGCTCCTACCGCCCGCGCCTGCTCCCACCGGAAACGCCAGAGCCGGTCGTTCCATTTGGTGACAGCTGCCCCGCCCGTCTGCCCGATGGATGGTGGGTCGATCTGCCATTTCTCGCACTGCCACCCGATTTCGAAACGGCCATCGCGTATCTGGCGATCAACCAGGCACCGTTCGATCTGGAGGATCGCATCAGCAGCGCGATGGCGGATCTGGTGCGCCCCCTCGAACCCGAGGTCGTAGTGGGCATGCCGACGTTTGGCCTCGTGCTCGCCGCGCCAGTGGCGAAAAAACTCGGCCACGCCGATTACGTGCCGCTCGGGTATTCGCGGAAGTTTTGGTACGACGAATCGCTTTCGGCTGATGTCATCTCCATCACCAGCCCGGGCCAGCCGAAACGCGTTTACATCGACCCACGCCTGCTTGAGCGGCTCGACGGCAAACGGGTCATTCTCGTCGAAGACGTCATCAGCACGGGCGGCACAATTTTCGGCGAACTTCAGCTCATGGAAAAATTGGGTGTCAATGTCGTCGGCATCGTCACTGCGGTGAAGGAAACGAACGTGTGGGTCGAAAAACTGGCGTCCCTCGATCCGCGATATCCAGGCCTCGTTCACGCGCCGCTGCGCTATCCCCTCTTTCGCCGGACGGCCGATGGATGGGTGCCGATTGAAGGCACCCTTGCACCCGGCGAATGACCCTCCCCAACCGCCGGATGCTTGCACAATCCAAATTCACCGCTTAAAATCGCCGCACATGCGAAAACTTTTGTTTTGGAGCCTACTTGTCGCGGGAATCGCCGCCCTCGTAGCCGCTCCGACTGAGAATGTCGTCCGGACACGCGTGGCGGATGGATTCGATTTCCCAGTCGGAAAGCCCGACGCCGAAGGATATTATAAAGCCCGGGGTTTTCGACCCAATGGGCATCTCGGCGAGGATTGGAATGGCACGGGTGGCGGCAACACGGATCTCGGCGACCCGATTTACACAATTGCCCACGGATTCGTCGTTTACGCCCGGGATTTCCGTCTCGGCTGGGGCAATGTTGTGATTGTCCGTCATACGTTCATCGAAAAGGGCAAACTCAAGACGATCGATTCTCTCTACGGCCATCTCGACCGCATCATGGTCAAGGAAGGTCAGCAGGTCATTCGCGGTCAGCAACTCGGCACCATGGGAACGAATCGCGGCATGTATCCGGCCCACCTGCATTTCGAGATTCGCAAGAATATCTTCATCGGAATGCATCGGTCTTCGTTCAAACGCGACTTTACGAACTACTATTCGCCAACCGAGTTCATCAATCCCAACCGCAAAACTCCCGGCGGTGGCCGCAGTGCGATGATCGCGATCAATACCTTCCAGAAAAATGGGACGGCTCCGGATCCTGGGGATGCGGAGATGAGCTCGGCAAAAAATCAGGATAACGAGCCCGCGGCTTCAGCCTCCGACGTGATCCGCTCGACCGGAAAACGCAAATCGACCTTCAAAGTCAGCCGATTCGGTGAATCCGAGGCGCTTTAGCGCCGCCAATCCCGCAAATCGGCGGGATTTCTGCACGACAACTTGAATCGATTGATTGATCGCGTATCTGCTTATCAGTATTCGATGAACATTTGCCCATTCCACCGTCCAACCCGTCTCGGAGTTGTCGCTTCGAGACCATGAGGCGGCTCTCTTCTTGTTTCGCTCTTCTCGCTTTCGTCACGGCGATCGCGTGCCAATCTGCGCAGGGCGCACCGGACGAAGTGCGCCGCAGCCTTGTCCGCATCCAGGCAGTCGCGCAAAATCCCGACTACGCGGTTCCGTGGAATACCGGCCAGGTCATTCAGGGCGTCGGGGCTGGTTTTGTGATCGAGGGCAACCGGATCATGACCAACGCGCACGTGGTGAGCAACGCGCGCTTCATCGCGCTAACCAAGGAAGGCGACCCGAATCCGTATCCCGCGAAAGTGCTGCACATCGCGCACGATTGCGACCTCGCCATTCTCGAGCCGATCAATCCTGCATTCTTCGATGGTATGACGGCTCTGCCGTTCCGGGACGCCCTGCCCGCCATCGAATCCACCGTGATGGTTTACGGGTATCCCATTGGGGGCGAACGCCTTTCGGTCACCCGGGGCATCGTTTCGCGCATCGATTTTCAGGAATACAGCCATTCCGGAGCGGACGCGCACCTCGTGATTCAGATCGATGCGGCGATCAATCCGGGCAATAGCGGCGGTCCTGTGATGCAGGACGGCAAGGTCGTCGGCGTCGCTTTTCAAGGATACAGTGGCGACGTGGCGCAGAGCACGGGATACATGATTCCGACTTCCGTAGCGCTGAGGTTCCTTCGCGACATCGAGGATGGCCAATATGACAACTACGTTGATCTCGCGCTGACGTATTATCCCCTCTTCAATCCGGCCGCCCGTGCGGCACTCGGCCTGCAACAGGATGGTCTTGGCGTGATGGTTGGGACGGTTTTTGGCGGAGGTTCCGCTGACGGAATCGTCAAATCCGGAGATGTGATCGTGGCTCTCGACGGAAATCCGGTCGCAAGTGATGGCACCGTCAAAATGGACGGCAGCGACCTCGCAATGTCGGAAATCGTCGAACGGAAATTCAAGGGTGAGAAGGTTGACCTCAAAGTCATCCGGGACGGTCAACCTCTCGATCTCACCGTCGCTCTCAACGAACCGTTTCCGTTCACCCTTTACGCAAATGCCTATGACGTCCGCCCTCGTTACGTTCTTTTTGCCGGACTGCTCTTCCAACCGCTCGACCAGAATTTTCTTTCTTCCGCGCGGATCGAAAACCAGCGAACGCGTTATTATTTCGACCACTTTCTCGCTGATAATCTCTACAAGGAACGGCCGGAAATCGTCATTCTCAGCAACATCCTTTCGGATCCGGTCAACGCTTATGCCGCGGAATTTCGCCAGGGAATCGTCGATACCATCAACGGCGAATCGATCAAAAAACTCGACGACGTCGCCGCGGCTTTTGCCAAACCGGCGGAATATTACGTGATCGAGTTCCTCGGGGCGAGCCGTCCCCTCGTGCTGGAAGCCGAAGCCGTGACCGCCTCCAGGGACCGCATCCTGACGCGTTACGGAGTGCGGGCGGATGCCAATCTGAAACCATGAATCGTCGTCCCCTGCCTTTCGCCCTGATCACTGCTTTGCCTGTGCTCGTGGCGGGCCTGCTTCACGCCGGCACCACGCCGCCGCCCACGCCCACTCCGGAACCAGTCGTTGAAAAGCCGGCTGGCCCGTCGACCGCCTCGATCGTGCGGGTCAACTCGACCAACCAGGCGTTCAATTTCACCCGCCCGTGGGTCAAGCGCCCACCCTATACACGGCGCGGCATTGGCGTCATCCTTGAAGGCGGCCGTGTGCTGGTTACGTCCGAACTCGTCGGCAACCAAAGTTACGTCGAACTCGAAAATCCGGTGACGTTCGAAAAATCCACCGCCGACGTGGTCCGTGTCGATTACGAGGCCAATCTCGCCCTGATCAAACCGCAGGACGACGCGTTTCTGGCTTCCGCGATTGCGGCCACCCTTGCACCGACTGCCGCGGTCGGGGACACGATCGAGATTCTCCAGATCGAGCCAAACGGATCCGCCGCCCGGACACCCGGCGTGATCACCACCATCAGCGTGGCAAATTATCCCGCCGACGGAATCGGACTACTCACCTACAAGTTGAGCGTTCCCCTCCAATTTCGTGACAACAGCTTCACCGTCCCGGCGTTCCTCGACGGCCAGCTTGCGGGAATTCTCATGCGCTACGACGCTCGTTCGCAGACGGCGGAACTGATTCCGAGCCCCGTGATTTCCGCGTTTCTCGAACGTGCAAAAACTGAGCCGTACCAAAGTTTCCCGCGAGCAGGAATTGCGTTCTCGCCCACGCGCGACCCGCAATTCCGCCGCTATCTTGGAATGAACGGCGAAAAAAACGGGGTCTACGTCGCTTCCGTCCAGCACGGCAGCGCCGCCGCGAAGATCGGTGTCAAAAAAGGCGACGTTTTGCTGGAAGTCGGCGGCTTCCCGCTCGACCAGGACGGCAACTACGAGAATCCGCAGTTCGGCAAAATTCCGTTTGGCCACATCATCGCCACCGAAAATCTCCCCGGCGGCACCCTGCCGATCAAAATTTTGCGCGACGGAGAATTGCTCGATTTCGACCTTCCCCTCGAGCCGCGCGACCCGACCGCGGTCATCAGCGAGAGTTTTATCATGGATCGCCAGCCGCGTTATTACGTACTGGGAGGCATCATTTTTCAGGAACTTTCCCGACCATTCCTTCGCGAATGGGGGTCGGATTGGAAATCGGAAGCCCCGCAACGCCTCGTTTTCCTCGACGAATTTCAAGACGAACTGCCGCCGAACCGCGGCAAGATCGTTTTCCTGAACCAGGTTCTGCCCGCCGACCTCACGCTCGGCTACGAGCAAATCGGCCCCATCGTCGTCGAGCGCATCAATGACCGCCCGATCCGGCGGCTCGAAGACGTGGCCGAGGCGGTGAAATCTCCGATCGACGGATTTCACAAAATCGAATTCGACTCCGACCCCAAGGTCATCTTCCTCGACGCGAGTCTGGTCGAAGCAACGGCCGACGAGCTCCGCCAGGCTTACGACCTGCCCGCTTTGAACAACCTCTGATTGCGGACGTCCGCGGGGTCGCATGTTGCCGTTGACCTCGAACCGACGATACCGGATCCGTCAGAGCGCTTCAAAAACCGCGGCGACTTCACGTTTCCGAACTGGGTCGGCGAGGATCGTCTCGACCTCTTCCCACGACCGCCGGGCGGAGGAGTAGCTGTTCAACCGCACGCCCACGAGGCCCGCAATCGCTGCCAGTAGAAGAGCGCAGGCCCACGCGTAGTGCCCGCCGCCGATCAGCAGGATTGCCGTGGCGACCAGCAACACAACGGCTTCGAGGAGCACCCAATAAATGAAAAGCTGGCGCAGACCGGATTCGATCAAGTCCCGCGAGTCACCCGTCCCACGGTGCTCGCCGCCCGTGTAGCGGTAAAAAACCTGGTAGATCAGGTCGCCGCGCTGTGCCCGGATGGAATCCACCTGTTTCGGAGTGAGACCATGCGTTGCCATGAGCGCCATCGGGATGAGAATTTCGTTGCAGTCGATCCGGTGCCGGATGCTGAACATGCTGGATAGTCTTCGACTGAACGTAACGGCTCGAAACCCCACCCCGATCGCAATCCCCATGGCCAGCGTTCCAATTGGCAGGACCCACGTCCCCACCGCGACGTCCAGCGGTGCCAGCAATCCATCCACTGCAGGAAGCCCGGTCCGCATCAGCCAGACGCAGAAGGTCGCCACGCCTGAAGTGATCAGTGCAATCTTCGCGAGCAACCTCGCGTAGTTTCGATGCGAATAGAATGGGTTCGGAGCTGGCACGTCGAAAATCCGTGGGATCGCAGCTCAGGCTGACGATTCATGCACCACACCGTGAGTCGTAATGAATTCCCGTCCGTCGGGTAAATCACCAAGTTCGCGAAGTCTGCTCCGTTCATCCCGATTTCACGCTGGATTCATCAGGCTTTCATCCGGGCACGTCAGCGTGACGCCATGACCAAACTCCCGATTCGCTCGTCCCGCGCCTGGCTCACGTATTTCCGCAAGAATGCACTGAGCGTCCTTTCCGACGATTTCAAACCACCCGCCTCGGCATCGCTTCCGTTCGCGATTCGCGCCGCCGTCGCATCATCACTGCCGGCGTGGCAACTCGGCGAGACGTCCGACGGGCACCATCTGCGGGCCGCCGCCAGGCATTTTTCCGTCAAGGAGAACGACCCGCTGTTTCCGGAGGCCATCGACGCCTTCATTCGGGAGGAACAGCGTCATGGTGCCGCGTTGGGCGCGTGGCTGGACACCGCGGGAATCCCTCGCGTAACTCATGACACCGGCGACAGCATGTTTCGGCTTTGCCGTTACGCAATTCCTCATTACGTCGCATGGGCGACGGTGGTCGTGATGGTCGAATCGCTTGCCGAAATTTATTACGCTGCAGTCCGTCGTGGGGTGCCTTGTCCGCGTCTCCAGAGCGAGTGCGACCGCATCCTTTTTGATGAGGTCCGGCACATCCAATTTCAATGTGAACATCTCGCCGTTACCCGGCGTCATCTGCCTCGCTGGTTGCGTTCGCTCGTCGGCGCGGGCGAATCCGCTTTCTACCTGCTCGTCTGCACAGCGGTCTGGCTCGCTCACGGCCGACTCCTGCGCGTTGCCGGAATGACGCGCCGGAAATTTTTCACCCTGGCTCGCGCAAAATTTCGTTTCGCCCAAAACCTCATGAATCCGGACCGATACAGTTTTGAATCTCACGCCCCGAATCCAACGGATCGCACACCGTTTCGTTCCCGGGCAACGGAGCCTTTCGTCCTTGCGGACCGGCGGTAAGGTTGCATAGTTCCTTCCAGACAACCTCACGGAAACCTCGGGCTTAATCCCCTGAGTTTAACCGCGGCACCCCAGAAACCTCCTCGCTGCTTTGCCTCGCAGCGTCCCCCCGGGTTTTCGGCCACGGTTTTTGTTTCCGAGTTCCATAAACGAACAACCCCAAGCTTTCCGCCTCCCCCGGGGCAGACCAGTCGTCCACTTTCCATGGTTTTCCCGGCCCCCTCCCTGCGCTGGCTCTTCAGCGCGCTGACACTTCTCGTCACGGCGCTGACCGGTCACGCCGAGACGATTGGACATTGGCGATTTGAAGTCTCACCCGGCCTGACGGCGGATTCGAGCGGTCGCGGGCTGACACTGTCCCCGCTGGGCTCGCCCACGGCCTATCCCCTCCCCGTGAATGGTCCAGGGTCAGCGTTCGATCGCACTCTGCCGCAAACCGGAGCCGCAAATTCCCGCGCCGCCAACCTCGGACCACCGGATTTTGGACAATTTTCCCGCAGTGACTCGGCAATTTTCCGGGTGACCGATTTTACGATTGAAGCCTACGTCCGTCGCACCGCCGAAACCGTTGGAACCCAATACATCGCGTCGCAGTGGGATTTCACGAATGGGAATGAGCGCAGCTGGGGCCTCGGGGTTGGTGGCTCCTCGCCACCGTCCGGAATCTCACCCGGCGAGCTTTTTTTCGTGCTGAGTGCTTCCGGCAGCGGCAACACGGTGATCGGATCCGGCCTCTTTGTCGGTCTGGACACCGACTTTTTCGTCGCCGCCTCGATCGAAGCCGACAATCCCGCAGCCGGCGTCGTGTTTTACCTGAAAAATCTCACCGTCGGGGGAGTTCTGACGTCGTCCATTCGCGAAAATCCGATTGGCACCGTCCACAATTCCAATGCCGACTTCCTGATCGGGGCCTACAATGGAGGCGGCAACCGCTGGCACGGTCTGGTTGACGAGATTCGGCTTTCCAACGCGGTTTTGGTTTCCGTTCAGCTGCTTTCCGAGATACCCGGCCCCCTCCCGGTCAGCGCTCCCCTCGTTTCACCAGGATCCGGACTTTTCCTCGATGACGTCACCGTGACGCTCAGCACGTCGACCCCGGCAGCCACGATTCACTACACGACCGATGGGACCACGCCCACGACGTCGTCTCCGCTCTACGTATTGCCATTCACCCTGTCCGACAGCGCCACGGTTACCGCCCGTGCGTTCAAGTCGGGTTTTGCAGATAGCGCACTTGTCGCCGCCACGTACACGCGTTCCGGTCTGACTCCAGCCGGCACCGTCAAGCCGGTGCACGCCCGCAACGTCGTTGATTCAAATTGGTCCGTCGGGGGCGAAACCGTCGATCGCGACTACACCGTTTTTGCGGCCTACCGCGAATGGCTCGGCCCTCTCGGCGCCAAGCGCATCCGCCAGCAGGCCGGTTGGTTCAAAGTCGAACGAACCATCGGCGTTTACGACTGGGCCTGGCTCGACGAATGCGTCGATGGCGCGCTGGCTCAGGGCGTCCAACCGTGGCTCGAAACGAACTACGGCAACCCGATTTACCCCGGTGGCGGTGGATCCGGGCTGGGAGCCGGATTGCCCGTCTCCGAAACTGCGCTCGCCGCCTGGGATCGCTGGGTCGAAGCACTCGTGGATCGATACAAGGACCGCGTGACCGAATGGGAAGTCTGGAACGAACCCGACAACAGCGGCGGACAGGTCACACCCGAGGCCTACGCAAATTTTTTCATCCGCACGGCGGAAATCATTCGCGCCCGTCAGCCGAATTCCCGGATCTACGCGCTGGCCGTGACCTATCCTTCCTCCGGCCCGTCCTCCTACGTTGGCCGGTTTTTTGCCGTCCTCGCGGCCGCCGGAAAACTCGACCTCGTGGATGCCGTGACCGCGCACGCTTATCCGCAAAATCCCGATACCAGCCAGTCAGGATTTGTCGCGATGCGGAACTGGGTTAACGAAAATTATTACCCGGACGCACCCATCGAAGTGCGCCAGGGGGAATCCGGTGCCCCGTCGCAATTTCAGCCGAGTTTCGCCCTGGCAAACTACGCGTGGACCGAACTCTCCCAGGCGAAATGGAATGCCCGCCGCCTCCTCGGCGACCTCGGCCACGACATTCCTTCGAGCATCTTCGCCATCATTGACATGCTCTATTACGAAACGGTCTGGAATTACAAAGGCCTGCTCAAAGCCGCTGCAGACAAATCGGTCGACTACCCGAAGGAAGCGTATTTTGCCATGCGCAACATCTTCTCGATCTTCGACAATTCCCTCACCCGCATCCCCGATTTTTCACACACCGCGAATACCTCCATCTCCCGCCGCGTATTTGCTTATCGCAAAGCCGTAACTGGCAAGACGGTCGCCACGATCTGGTTCAGCAACGCCACACCGTCGAACTCGAACGCGCTCACCCCGGTCAATTTCACGCTGAGCCCCGCGGACATTGATGATCCGGTCTGGGTGGACATCCGGACCGGCATCGTGCGTTCGATTCCCGCCGCTCAATGGTCCCGCACCGGTGATTCCTGCACGTTCACCGGCATTCCGGTTTACGACTCCCCGATTCTCATCGCCGACCGCTCCGCCATTCCGCTCGCCACCCCTCTCGACGACTGGAAACGCGAAAACTTCACCGTGCCACAGTCCGGTGACGAAACCATCGCCGGTAATACGGCCGACCCCGACGGCGACGGCATCGCCAATCTCCTCGAATACGCCACGGACCAATCACCATTTTCATCGGCGGCGTCCTTCGCGCAGCCGACCATTGCTGTGACCCCGGAAGGCCGCCTCAGTCTCACGTTCCAGCGGCTCCGTGCGGACCTCACCTACATCGTCGAAGGCTCCGGCATCCTCGACGACTGGAGTCCGGTCGCCACCAATCCCGGGGCCGTGGGAGAGACGGTCACCGTCATCGACAATGCTCCGGGCACCCCCACGCGACGATTCCTCCGCCTCCGGATCACCAATCCCTGATCCAGGACCGATCCCGACGCGTCCGCTGGGGACGAGGATTTACCTGATCACGCAAGGACCGGTGATTTTCCCTCGACGCTGCGTTGCCAATCGGACTTCCCTCTCGGCAAATGCCACCCGCTCCCTTCGCCGATCTCGCCGTTAATCTGGAACGCGCCGCCTCCGATGGCCACCTGCTAGTGGCCTCGGCGGACAATGCCATCGGATTGCTCACCCGCAGCTCGGACCCGCTCGTCGCGGCCTCGTTGCACGAGCTCGTTGACGCCGGGGCGTGGCAGGAAATCGACAACCGTTTTTTTCGAACGCTCGTGTTCGGAACCGGCGGACTGCGAAGTAAAACGATTGGCGACATCGTAACTGCCGCCGAGCAGGGTCGTGGCGGACCGCACGGCTCCCCGGAGCACCCGTGCGTCGGCACCAACGCGATGAACTTTTTTAACGTTAGCCGCGCCACTCAGGGGCTTGTCGCTTACGTTTTGGCGCATCATCGCCGCGAGCAACGAACCGGCCGTCCGGGAATTTGCATCGCGTACGACACGCGATTTTTTTCCCGTGCGTTCGCCGAGTTTGCCGCCCGCGTCATCACGGAATCAGGCTGTGATGCGCACGTGTTCGAGGCCGCCCGCTCCACGCCAGAGCTTTCGTTCGCCGTCCGACACACGGGATCGACCGCCGGGATCAACCTGACCGCCAGCCACAACCCACCGGAATACAATGGCTACAAGGTCTATTTCGAAGACGGCGGCCAGATCGTCGAGCCGCACGCCGGCGGCATCATCGCGTGTGTCAACGCAGTGGAATCGGACACCGTTCCCGAATTGTCCGCCGACCAACGCGGCGAAATGTTTCCCCTCGGTGCCGCCATGGATCAGGCCTACCTGGATCAACTCGCGACCCTCGTGCTTGATCCGGCGGTCGTTCGCGACCATCCGGTGCGCATCGTTTACAGCGCCCTGCACGGCGTGGGCGGCGCGACGATCCCGGCAATTCTCGAACGACTGCATCTGCCGTTATCCGTGGTCGCATCGCAGGCCGCCCCCGACGGTCGGTTCCCCACCGTCACGTCTCCAAACCCCGAAAATGCCGAGGCCCTCTCGCTCGCTATGGGACAGGCGAGCCGCGAAGATGCCGATCTCGTGCTGGCGACCGATCCCGACGGGGACCGTCTCGGCGCTGCCGCCCGCAATCTTTCGGGCGAGCTCCAACTCCTCACCGGAAATCAACTCGGATCCCTGATGGCGTGGTACCGCGCGATGAAATTTCTCGAGCTCGGCCGCCTCGACGCCACCAACCCGGGCCGCGGTGTGATCGTCAAAACGTTTGTTACCACCGGCCTCCAGGCTGCCATCGCCGCCAAGTTCGGCCTGCGCTGCGTGCAAACGCTCACCGGCTTCAAATACATCGGAGCAAAACTCGCCAAATACGAAGCGGAACGGTCCACCCTCGGACCAGATCAGGCGACCGTCTTCGTTTTTGGTGGCGAGGAAAGTTACGGCTACAGCGGCGCGGATTTTGTGCGCGACAAGGATGGCAATGGAGCCGCCGTAATGCTCGCCGAGGTTGCGTGTTACGCCAGATCCCTCGGTCTCACGTTGCACGGTCTGCTCGACCAAATTTTCACCGAGTTCGGATATTACGAGGAGCGCGGAGAGTCGTTCGTGATGGATGGGGCCGAGGGCGCCGCGCAGATTCAACAACTCGTTGCCTCCTACGCCACCGAGCCGCCCGCCGAATTCGGCGGGCATCGCGTCGTCGATTTCCGAAATTTCGCCGATGGCGATCTCACCGACGAAGAAGGTGACACCATTCCCCGCGAAGCCATGCTCATGCTTGAATTGGAGCAGGGATTTCGTGTCGCGGTTCGGCCTTCCGGCACCGAACCCAAAATCAAATATTACCTCTTCGGTCACCGCACGCCGGATGCCGACCTGGCGGCCGCCAAACGCGACGTCACCGCCGCCCTCGACGCGTTGTGGATCGCGATCCAGACCGACGCCCACGAGCGGCTGGCAAACTTTCGTCAGCCGGATTAATCGTTAGCGCCGCGAAGCAATCCCCGCTCACCTGTTCAATTCGCCCGCACTCGGCAAACCGTCCGGCCCTTGACCATTCCCGTGTCGAAGCGCACCGTAATCGGGTCATGAAGACCATTCCATCCCTCGCGCTTGTCGCGTCACTCTCTCTCGTAGCCACCGCGTGCGGCCCGAAACCCACCGCCGACGAACCCCGCTCCGAAGCCATGGAAAACGCCGAACAAAAGGTTCGCGAAGCCGGCGATGCCATCAAGGAAGCCGCCGGAGCCGCGGGTGTCGCCGCAAAGGAAGCCGCCGAAAAAGCCGGCGCTGCCACCCAGGATGCCACCGCCCGAGCCGCCGAAGTG
>JBGTDR010000006.1:0-15455 GCA_041748215.1 Chthoniobacterales bacterium | reverse complement strand
TGGCGGGCGTGATCGGCATCGGCGGAACCGGCGGAACCGCCCTGGTTGCGCCAGCATTCCGCGCCCTGCCCATCGGACTGCCGAAGCTGCTCGTCTCCACCGTCGCGAGCGGCAACACGCTGCCCTACGTCGGCACATCCGACCTCACGATGATGAATTCCGTCGTCGATGTCGCCGGCCTCAACCGCGTTTCCCGTCAGGTCCTCGGCAATGCCGCCCACGCCATCGCCGGCATGGCAAAACTGACGCCACCCGCCACCGAGGATCAACCCACCGCGGGCCTCACGATGTTTGGCGTCACGACGCCTTGCGTCACCGCCGTGCGCGAAACGCTCGAAGCCGCGGGGTGGGACTGCCTCGTATTTCACGCCACCGGTGCCGGCGGCCAGGCCATGGAAAAACTTGCCGCCAGTGGTCTCATCGAAGCGCTGCTCGACCTCACCACCACCGAGGTCGCGGACGAAGTGGTCGGCGGAGTTTTTCGCGCCGGCGCGCATCGGTTTGACGGATTGGCTGAGCGGGCGATCCCGTGCGTGCTCAGTCTCGGGGCGCTCGATATGGTGAACTTCGGGGCGCGCGAGACCGTGCCGACGGAATTTCGCGACCGGAGGTTTCACGTGCACAACGCGCAGGTCACGCTCATGCGCACCACCGCCGAGGAAAATCGCGCCTTTGCACGCTGGATGGCCCCGAAACTCAACCGTGCCGCCGGCCCACTCACCGTGCTGATTCCCGAAGGCGGCGTCTCGCTGCTCGACGCGCCCGGCCAGCCCTTCCACGACCCCGCAGCCGACGCCACGCTCTTCGACGAGTTGGAAAAACTTTTTGTCCCGACGGCGACTCACCGCCTCGTGCGCCTTCCCCATCACATCAACGACCCGGCGTTCGCCGCGGCTGCGGCCAGCGAGTTTTTTAACCTCACCTCGTCCCAATTATGACCCGTCAATCCATCCTCGAATCCCTCCGCGCCAAAATCGCCGCAGGCCGCCCGCTCATCGGCGGCGGCGCTGGCACCGGCATCTCCGCCAAGTGCGAAGAAGCCGGCGGCATCGACCTCATCGTCATTTACAATTCCGGCCGCTACCGCATGGCTGGCCGCGGTTCGCTCTCCGGCCTCATGGCCTACGGCAACGCCAATCAAGTCGTGAAAGAAATGGCCTTCGAGGTCCTCACCGCCGTGAAACACACCCCCGTGCTCGCCGGCGTGAACGGCACCGATCCCTTCATGATCGCGCCGCATTTCCTACGCGAGTTGAAGGACCTCGGATTCGCCGGAATCCAGAACTTCCCCACCGTGGGACTTTGCGATGGCGTCTTCCGCGCCAACCTCGAAGAAACCGGCATGAGTTACCGCCAGGAGGTCGAGGTGATCGCGCTGGCCCATGAAATGGACCTGCTCACCACGCCGTATGCCTTCACCGTTGAAGAAGCCGAAATGATGACCGACGCCGGGGCCGACATCGTGGTCGCCCACATGGGTCTCACCACCAGCGGCACCATCGGCGCGCAAACCGCGAAGTCTCTCGATGATTCGGTGCGGGAAGTCCAGGCCATCGCCGACGCCTGCCACGCCCGGCGCGACGACGTGATCGTGCTCTGCCACGGCGGCCCCATCGCGCTGCCCGACGACGCCGCCTACGTGCTTCAACGCACCACCGGCGTCCACGGATTTTACGGCGCCAGCTCGATGGAGCGCCTGCCAACCGAGATCGCCATCACCGAGCAGATCAAACGTTTCACCGCAATCACGTTTCGACCGTAGGCAATGACAACTCCCCCGACCACCGAGCGATACGAGCGCGGCATCGCGGTTCTCGACTCCATCAGCGCCGAATCCGGCCGCGCGATGGTGGACCAAATGCGGAAAATCGCACCCGCGCTCGCCAACTGGGCCGTGGAATGGGGCTACGGCGAAGTGGTTTCGCGCCCGCAACTCGATCTCCGGACGCGCCAGCTCGCCACCGTCGCTGCACTCACCGCTTTGGGGAACGCCGCACCGCAGCTTCGTGCCCACATCCACGGCGCACTCAACGTGGGATGCACGCCAACGGAAATCATCGAGGTCATTCAGCAAATGGCCGTATTTGCTGGCTTCCCTGCCGCCATCAATGGCGTGGCCGCCGCCCGCGAAGTCTTCGAGGCCCGCAATCTTCAATTTGATCCTCACGCTTCCGAATGAAATCGATTCAAGTCACTTTTCTCAGCAGCATCGCCGGGCCGGATTTTCCGCCCGCGTTAAATCGCCAGGCCGCGCTCGGCCTCCAGCTCCTCGACCTCAAGGACGGCCTTTGGGGCCAGACGATCGAACAGATCGACGAAAAGACCGCCCAGCGCGCCGCTGCCCTCATCAAGGACAACCAGCTGGCGGTCGACTGCTTTTCGACGGGCATCGGAAAATCCGATCTCCCGGATGAAGTCACCTTTCGCGCAAAGTTCGAACCCGCTCTGGAACGTGCTTTGCGTTCCGCCGAAATCCTGCGGCCCCGCACCTTTCGCCTCCTCCTGCCCAACGTCGATTCCGAAAACTGCGATGCCTTCGCCAAGGTGCAGCGGGATTTCCCCTGGCTGATTGGCATCTATCGCGAGTGGGTGGATCGCATTGCCGCGGCGGGATTCACGCCTATCCTCGAAAACGAAACGCACCGCGATCTTTTCTCCTCACCCGCCGACGTCGTGGGATTTTTTACCGCGCTCGAGCGTCCCGCCGCGCGCTACACGTACGACGTTCAGAATCTCTGGCAAAACGGCACCTTTCCGTCGCTGGCCGTCTACCAACAGCTTCGCCCGTTCATGGGAGCCCTGCATTTGAAAGGCGGCCGCGCCGATGTCCCCGGCGGCCCGATCGTCCATGCCGCCGCGCTCGAAGACGCTTCGTGGCCCGTACTCGAGATCGTTCGCGCCGTGATCGCTGACGGCATCACGCCCGTGATCTGCCTCAACCCGTCCCACGGCGCCAAACCGCCCGGTTGGGACATTTGGGACACCGCCTGCCGCGACCTCGCTTATCTCCGTAGGAACATTCCCGAGATCCACCAACCAACGACCCAAACCGCCTGACTTTTCCATGAGCTACCAACGTGATTTCACCAAACGCCTCCGCGTCGGCGTCGTCGGCGTCGGCTCCCACGCCTACCGCAACGTTCTCCCTGCGATGCACCATCTGCCCGTGCAGCTGGTCGCTTTCTGCGATCAAAACATCGAACTCGCGCGGAGAACCGCGCCCGAATACGGCGTGACCAATTGTTACGCGACGCTCGGCGACATGATCGCCAACGAAAAACTCGACACCGTGTTCCTTGCGGTCGGCGAACGTTTTCACCCCCAACTTGCCAACGAAGCATTCGACGCCGGATTGCACGTCTGGATGGAAAAACCGGTCGCGGTGCTCGCCTCGGAGGTCGAAGAAATGATCCGCCGTCGCGGTAATCTTGTCGCGGTTGTCGGCATCAAAAAGGCGTTCATGCCCGCGACGGAGAAGGCGATGGAACTCTTCACTGAAGGCAGCCGGTTCGGCCCGATCCAGAGCATTCTTGGCGTTTACGCAATCAACTTCGCAATCGGGGATGAACTGGAGAAACTCGACGCGGGCCAGCCCACGCCGTGGTTGAACTGCTGCCATCCTCTCGGTTTCATGCTCGCCGTCGGCGGCCCGGTGCGCGCCGTCACGACCGTTCGCGGTGACCACGGCGGAGCTGTCATCGCGTTCGAATACGAGAGCGGCGCCTTCGGTACGCTTCACCTCGCCCAGGGCGGGGCGGGGTCCCAGCCGCTGGAGCAATTCCTCGTCGTTGGAAAAAATGCCCACCTCACCGTGGACAATGTGAACCGCGTAACTCTCCAGCGCGGCATCCCGTTTTCTTACGGCGTCACAACAAATTTTGCGCCTCCGGGCGAAGACAGCGGCGCGGTCACCTGGGAGCCGCAGCATTCGCTCGGCACGCTGGAGAACAAGACCGATTTCACCCACGGCATGGTCGGCGAGATGATGCATTTCTGCGAACACGCCCTCGCCGGAACCCCCGCCACCCGCGCAACCCTCGAGTTCTCGCTCCACATCATGCGCTACTACGAAGCATCGATCCGATCTCAAGGAGATCGGGTTGTCATCTTGGGATGATCCCCTGACCCTCATCGCCCCCCATGAGCCTCTCCCTGCGACTGATCTTTCTTGCCCTCCTCGGGGGGCTCACGTTTCTCCTGCTGAGCGTCGCGCAAACCGCCGCTCCCGACGCTCCCCAGCTCGGCGCCGGGCCGCTCAAGTCGCCGCCACTGGCAAAAAAGATCGTGTTGATCGGCGGCAAAAAAAGCCACGGACCAGGAGTCCACGATTTTCCCAATGGCATTCCGATGATCGCTTCCTGGCTGCGAGCGGCCCCGGCTTTTGCTGACGCCGACGTGCTCACTTACACCGCCGGATGGCCGCCCGATTCATCGGTGCTCGAAGGCGCGTCCACGATTGTCCTGTATTTCGATGGCCTGCAGGAGCGTCCGATGCCCTTGCTTGACTCCGACCGCATTGCCCGGCTGCAAAAACTGATGGATCAAGGCACCGGCTTGATCGCGTTGCACCAGGCGTCGACGCTGCCGCGTGGGAATACGACCGTGCCCCTTGTCGAATGGCTCGGGGCCCGGCGTGATGGCATGGTCGACCGCACGTTCGAGACCGTGACGCTCGCGCCAGCAACCGCTGACCATCCCGTCGCGGCTGGTATCGGTGAGTTTACGATCAACGATGAATTTTACCCGACCCTGATTTTTTCCGAACGCCCCGTCGTTCCGATCCTGCGTGCCGCCGTGACACCCAAGTTTTCGGATCCGGAGAAGCAGGCGGCCGAACCGCCCGACAAAGGTGAACACGTGCTTGCCTGGGCATACGAAAGACCCAACGGCGGGCGTTCGTTCGGCTACACTGGCGGGCATTTCCTGAAAGTTTTCGACGACCCCCAGCTCCGCAAACTGCTCGTCAATGCCATCGCCTGGACCGCCCACATCGAAGTGCCAGCGCCTCCAATTGTAAGCGTCGCGACGGTGAATCGGCACGACGACAACAAAACGTCCGGGATGCCATGGGGTGAACTGCGCTGGTTCACGTCGGCCGAGCTGAAAAATTCGCGCACGATGACCACCGGCGTCGCCATCATCAGACCCGGCCAGTCAAACCCGGTTCACCTCCACCCGAATTGCGACGAGATCCTTCACGTCGTCAGCGGTAAAATTCTTCACACGATGAATGAGGTTAGCGTCGAGATGAACGCGGGCGACACCGTGAGCATCCCGCAGGGCGTGCTGCACAATGCGACCAACATCGGCAACGAAGACGCGGTTCTCTCGATCGCCTTCTCGTCCGCGTTCCGCGAAGCGGTCGGTTATTAGACCGGCGATTACCCCCCGGATTTTTCCCCCGTCGCAACATGATCCGTTCCGTTCTCCCCGTCCGCCGGCGGGCGTTCGGCCTGGCAATTACGGTCGGCGTTTTCGCGGCTGACGTAATTGCAAGCCCGCTCAACAAGCTGACGTATCACAACAACAGTCAGCGATCCGGCTGGAACCCGCACGAAGATCAGCTCACGCCGACGACTGTCTCGCCGGACACATTCGGCCAACTGCGGTAATCGCCCCGTTTCGATTCCATTGGTGACCGGGAACCGCGGCTGTTTGCCACGCCCCTCTACGTTGACGAGGCAACCATCTTGTCCGGCCGGTATCAGGGAAAACGTTCCCCGTCGTTTATGCCGTGAGCGACCTCTCGTTCGTTTACGCCGTCAACGCCGCGGTCACCGACGCACTTCCACTCGGAACGATTCTCTGGAGCAAACAACTCACATCCGGTCTGCCCGCCAATGGAACCCTGAGCACTCCGATGATCGACGCAGAGCGCCACCGGATTTACGTCACCAGCGCGGTTCAAAATTCGTCCCAGCGTATTCATGCTCTCGATCTCCGCAACGGCGATGAGCTGGCTGGCTGGCCGGTCGCAATTGATCCCCCCGCGGTGAATGCACCTTGCGTCAATGCCGCCGAGATCGCACACGAACGCCAACCGTAAAAACACCACTGCCGAAAGAACCGCCGCCGGCCACCGGAAACCCGGAAAACTTCCTCTTCACCAAAAACCGCGGTAGATTTTCACCATGGTGCACGTTGAAGGTCCTCGGGGCTGATGAAATCACACCCGCCAGCCGACGCGGACATCCTCCGTTCGTTTCACCACACCCCCGGAGCGGCGGTGCTGGCCGCGTTTCCGGTCGTCGTCCGCGCCGGGCATCTGCGAGCCACCTCGCGATACAGGATCGAGCGCCGGACGTCACCGGGCCATGACCTGCTGTTCTGTGTGGCGGGGGCTGGCGTCGTTCAGATGAAGGGACGCCATTATCGCGTGAAGTCGGACGAACTGGTCTGGATCAACGGATTTGCGCCGCACGCGCATTGGGCCGATCCGACGAATCCCTGGGAGCTTCTCTGGATCCGCGCGGACGGAGCCGGCCTCGAAGCGACTCGCGAGCTGCTCGGTGCGAACGAGGACCCGATATTTTGCGGCAGCTTTGCTCGGGAAACGCGGGCCTGCCTCGAGGAAATTCTCGAATTGATGGCTGGTCCCGCATTTTTGCGGGAGACGCGCGTGCCGGTTGTATTTGCGCGACTGGTGGCTGCCCTGCGCGGCGCTCGACAACAATCGCTCCGATCCGGAGCGCGGACCGTCCTGCCCGAAATCGAAACCGTCATCAACCGTATGGCGCTCTATCCTCACCGGCGCTGGACCGCCGCCGAACTCGCGAAACTCGCGCACATGAGCGTGCCGCGCTTCTATCGGTCCTTCCGCCAGATCACGGGATCAGCACCCATCGATTGGCTGCGCCGCGAACGCCTCAACCTCGCCAAACGCCGTCTGATCGAAAGCGATGATCCCATCAAAACGGTCGCCGACCAGGCGGGCTACCAATCCCCCTACTTCTTCAGTCGCGACTTCAAGCGAGTCATCGGACAGTCGCCGACCGAGTTTCGCCGACAGGAGCGGATCGGGATAAGATAGTGCATGCCGGGAGAGTGCCCCGTGCATGGACGATCCCGCGGGAAACGGGGAGAGTTCCCCGATGACATTTTGCCCCCAGACGAAATGAGCGAGGTCACCGTCGTTGGGAGTTACATCGTCGCACTCGTGATGGACGTGCGCCGCATCCCGCTCGAAGGCGAAACCCTGGTCGGTGAAAATTACCACACGACTCACGGCGGCAAGGGCTCGAACATGGCGGTCTGCGCCGCCCGGCTAGGGGCAAACACCGCTTTCATGGGCAAGATCGGCCGCGACTCGTTCGGCGAAAAATTTCTCACGCTCCTGGTTGAGGAAGGAGTCGACGCCGCGTCGGTACTTTTTGCCGAGCGAAATCCGACCGCGGTCGGATTCATCCTTTTCAGCGCTCACGGGTCGAACGTGATCGTGATCGATCCCGCCGCAAACGCCGATTTCCTACCGGGAGATGTGTTCGCGCATTCGACCGTCGTGAGCGACGCCGCCGTATCGCTTTCTCCGCTCGAGATTCCGCTGCCCACCGCACTCGCGGCGGCGCGGATCGCTCGAGAAGCGGGGAAAAAATTCATTCTCAATCCGGCGCCCGCGATTGATTTGCGGGGTGCGGACTTGAGTGACGTGTTTGCCCTGACTCCGAATGAACGCGAAGCGCGTGTGTGTCTTGGGCTGCCTCCCGATGACACGACGCCCGACGAGGATCTCGCCGTCCGCCTGCGCGCACTCGGCGTGGAAAATGTGATCATCACGCGCGGTGCTCTCGGCGTGTGGTGGGCGGGGCCGGACGGCGGCCAGGCCGTACCGGCCCCGATGGTGGACGTTGTGGACACGGTCGGCGCGGGCGATGCCTTCAACGCGGGCCTCGCGGTCGGACTCGCCGAAGGCCAGGCGACCCTCGACGCCATCCGCCTCGGAGTCACCGCTGCGTCACTCTCGACCCGGTACCGCGAAACCATTGCCTCATATCCGTTCCGCCCCGAAGTCAACGCCCACCTGAACAAAGCATGATCACGCCACTTCCAAGTCACCAACCGCGAGCCCGCTGGATGCGCCTCGACACCGCCCAGATCCTCAAGCGCTTTTATTTTTGCGAGCGTTCACTCGTGATCAGCTGCTCCGCATGGTTACCACTCATCGGCGGAATCGATCCGAAAACCCGCCTGCCGCTCTTCTCGTGGCAGAATTCGCAGACCGCCAACGAGCTGCGCAATCGCGTCTTCGAGTTGAAGTATCCCAGCCGCTCAATGAATGAAGAAGGAGCGGATCGTCCGCTGGTCGCGCTCTTCGACGAGCTCCAAAACTCGCCCTCAGCACTCGCATTTTTTTCGTCGCTTGCCACCGTGCTGCTCCCGGCCATGGAAAGCGCCTACGAGGAATTTCTGCGCCACTCCGATCCGCTGGCCGACGCGCCGACCCACCGATTCCTCGCCGTCGCCGTCGCCGAAAAACGACAACAGATCGCGGCCACCCAGGAATGGGCGAACGAGGAATTTTCGCGCACGCCCGCCCATCGAGCCGCAGCCGCGGCGTGGACGGCCGCCCTGAGGCAGCGACTCGATCAGCTCGGCGGCGTGGGCACGGACGACGCTCCGCCGGATCTCACCGTCAACCCGATTCCCGGCGGGCGGCCCTACGAGGTGCCGCGCAAACCGGCCCGTGATTCGACCTACCGGGAAACGCGCTTTTATTGGCCGGACAACGTCGATCCGACGTTTCCCTACGGCGAAGGTCTCCGCCTGCAGCTGCGTTCCGCCGTCAGCCATCTGAACGAAGTCTGGGCCGTCGAGACCGGAGGCATCATTCTCAGCGTCTTCGCTGACCAGCTACCGTGGGAGTGGATCCACGACGCGGCGCGCTGGACTTACGACGAGGCGCGCCACTGCCGCATGGGTCACGACCGGCTCACCGCCTGGGGATTCCAGCCACACGAACTGCCGCTCGGCACCTACATCTACGACAGCGCGGCCGGCGAAGACCCGATTTACCGCCTCGGCATGCTGTTCTTTTTCGAAACGAAAAACATTGGCCACAAGCCGCAGCGGATCAAAGCCTTCAAATCCCTCGGGGACGCCGCGAGCGAGCACGACATGGACTTCGATTGGGCCGACGAGACCATTCACGCCGGTTACGGCAAAAAGTGGCTGCAAGCGCTCATGGAAATCCGCGGCGAGGACCCGACGAAATACGACGAAATCCGTGACCGCTGCGGCGCGCTCGTGCAGGCCGTGGTGAAAACGGCGGAACCCGCCGAAATCGCCGAATTGAAGGAAGTCGTCGAAGCCCTCGTGGCCCGGGCGGAAAATCCCGCCAACTCCTGACGCTTTACGTTTACTCCAAACGGAGGGTGGACGTTCAGAGCACCCCCCTTTTTCTTGACGAACTCGCTTTCAACACCACGCCGTCGTTTGCGTCCGGGCCAACCTGGTTTTTCAACCGACCGTTCCTCCTCCATGATCCGCACCTTCTCGTTCCTTTTTTTCAGCGCCACCACGCTTGTGGCCACCCCCGCAACATTTCCCAAGGTCGTTCAAGCCGGGCTAGCAGCTCCGGACATCCTCGGCATTACGTTTAATGACGGCACGCACGTGCGCGGCGGCCAGGAACCCTACGTTGCCCAGCCCGGTGATGAGATCCGCGTGCCCACCCACAATTACACGCCCGCCAATACCCCGCAGCTTTGGCGCGACGGGGAATGCCTTGGCTGGCTGGTCGAGAACCGCACCGTGCTCACCCGGCGGGACAAAATCGTAAATTCCTTTCCCGACACCGCGTGGCTTGATCGCCCGGAGTCCTTCCGGATCGAATCCCCGGACGACCCGCGATTCGCGCAATCCAGCCACCCCGCCCGGCTCAGCCGAAAAAGCATGCCGCACGCCACGTCAACCAGTCCGGCCGACGCGCCGCCGCCGCCCGGACAAACCAAAAGCTCCGTCGTTCGCCACACGATCTACCTGCACCTCGATGAACCGTGGAAAAAGGACGCGCGTTATCGAATCAGCTTCGATGCGGACGTGCCGCCGCTCGACGTGACGATCAACGACGCGCTCCCGTCCGAGGCCATCCATGCGACGCAGCTCGGTTTTGCGCCGGACGACGAACCGAAGGTCGCCTTCATGTCCTGCTGGCTCGGCACCGGTGGAGCGCTGACGCAGTCCAACGCCCCTCCGTTTCAAGTCGTGAACGCCGCGGGCGAGATTGTCCATCGGGGCACGGGTGTCATCACCAAACGCGCCGACGAAAACGAGAGCCGACCGGAGACTCCGCGCAACCTGAACCTCACCGACGTCGTGATGTTCGATTTTTCGCCCGTGAAAACGCGCGGCGAATACCGCGTGGTGGTTCCCGGGGTCGGTTCCTCTGCGCCCATCCGCATCGCGGACGACGTATGGCTCGAGGGTTTCGCGCACGTGATGAAATATTTCTACTTCCAGCGCAGCGGAGTCGAAATTCGCCCGCCCTACGCCGAGTTTCGGCGTCCGCGCAATTTCCATCCCGCCGATGGCGTGAAGATCACGCAAAGCACGCTCACGCTTTTGGACAGCTCGAACGGCCTCAAGGCGTTTGGCCGGGAACAGGGCAGTTTCCCCGACCTCATCGCCGGGGACACAGGCGAAGTCGTTGGCCCCGACGCGTGGGGCGGATACGCGGACTCCGGCGACTGGGATCGCCGCATCCTGCACCTCGAAGCCGCGCGCCTGCAACTCGACCTCCTGCTGGAAGGCGGGGAGAAGATTTCCGCGATCAAGCTGACCCTCCCGGAGAGCGGTAACGGCCTGCCCGACGTGCTGAACGTGGCGCTGTGGGACCTTGATTTTTACCGGCGCATGATGACCCCCGAAGGCGGCGTGCGGGGCGGCATTGAGTCCGCGGAACACCCGAAAGCCGGCGAAGGCAGCTGGCAGGAAAGCCTCGCCGTCTACGCTTACGCGCCGGACGTCTGGTCGAGTTACGACTTCGCCGCGACCGCCGCGCGGTGCGCCACATTCGCCGATGGCAAATATTCCGAGGTCGCGAAAACCTACCGCGACGCAGCCGTCAAAGCGATGAATTGGGCCGAGGCGGAATGGCCGCGCCTCAGTGATTACCTCACCAAAATCACGCCGGGTGCTCTGGCCGCCGTGAAGCAGACGCGCAACCTCGCCGCCGCCGATCTTTACCGGCTCACCGGCGAGAAAAAATGGGAGGAGCTTTTTGCGCAAACGCTCGAACCCACCCACACCAACAGCATGTGGGTCTATCTGCAGACAAAACGAGACCGCGACCCCGCCCTCGTGGAGAAGTGCCGCACCACCGTGCTCGCGGCGGCCGACGAAACCCTCACCGAACAATCGCAGCTCGGTTACCGCTGGACCCGCACCGAACCGGGTGCCGAAGACTTCGGCTGGGGACTTTTTTCCCGCACTCCAAAAAGTCACCTTCTGCTCCGCGCCTACCAAATGACGGACGACGCCAAATACCGCGGCGGCGCGCTGCTCAACGCGCAGATGGCTCTTGGCGCAAACCCGAACAACATGACCTACATCTCCGGCCTCGGGCACAACCCGATGCGGAACATCTTCCACCACGACACGAAGGAGCGGGGCCTCGAACCGCCCGCCGGAATGGTCGCCTTCGGACCCTACAATCCCAACAGCACCCACCAAACGTTCCAGAACCAGATCAAACGGGTCTCCGCGCACTTCGTCCCGGACTTTACCAGGTGGCCGCAGACCGAATTCTGCGTCGATAGCGGCCGGGTGAATCCCGTGGACGAACATCTGCCCGACCATAATGGCTGCGTGGCCTACCTATACGGCAGCCTCGCGCGCGGACCGCTGGCAAAACCCTGATCGACTCGACTATTGCCGCTGCCAGTCGTTCGCATTCGGCCCTCGCTCCCATGCTACCCGTAAAACCGAACTCTTCACTGCCAATGGACGCTTTCAAACTGCTCCCAAAATCACCATTATGAAAATCGCCGGCTCGACCCTCATCTTCACAAAACTTCCGCTGCTCGAGGCCATCGGGGCGGTCGCTGCGTTGGGCTTCAAACACGTGGACCTCGCGTTTTTCGAGGGCTGGGCCAACCAGAGTCCCTCCGTCCTCGTGGGACGCGAAGCGGAGATCGCTGACCAGATCAAGGAGGCGTGCACGATGGGCGGGATCACCCCCGTGGCGTTCAACGTGAATCTGGGCGAACCCGGCATCGAACTCCAAACTGAGCGCCTGCATTCCATCGGAATGGTCGCGCAGGCCCTTGGCGTCGGCGTGCTCGCCATGAAAACCTCCAAGCCTGACCTGCGCTCGGTGCCCGACGAAATCGAACGTTTGCGACAACTTGCGAAAGTCGGCGTGGCTCAAGGCATTCAGATCACGATCGAGAGCCACGTGGACACCTACTCTGAGGATCCCAATCGCGTGCTCGAGTTCGTGCACTCGGTGCCGGAGCTGAAGTTCACGCTCGACCTCGCGCACTTCGCGGTCGGCCCGTTTTGGGAGCAGGGCTACGAGGAACTCCTGCCTTTCATCCGCCACGCACACCTGCGCTCGACCGGGCGCACGCGCGACGAAATCCAGGTGCCGCTGGACCAGGGCATCATCGATTTCGAAAAACTGATCCTCGATTTGCACCGCCACGATTTCACCGGCGCTCTGAGCGTGGAAATTGTCGATGTCATCGCCGGGATCGACGACTACCCGCTCGAAGCGCAGCGCCTGCGGCAGCACGTCGCCGACATCCTCGCACGCCACGACATTCCATCCGTCTAAATCCGCAAGTCTGCGTCATGCAAAAACAGAAAGTCATTCTCGACACCGACATCGGCGACGATTTCGACGACATCAATGCCCTCGGCCTGCTGCTTGCCAGCCCGGAAATCGACGTGATCGGCGTGGTCGTGGACTACGGCAACACGCCGGAACGCGCGAAGGTCGCGTGCCGTTTTCTTTACGAGGTCGGGCGTGAAGACATCCCGGTGGTGGTCGGGCGTTTGACCGACGACGAATACACCCGCGCGCACTTTTACACGAAGCAGTTTCACTGGGGCGAAGGTTTCGACAAGGTCAAACCGATCGAGCAGTCGGCGGCGGATTTTATCATCGAGCAGCTCTACCGGTTTCCCCACGAAGTCGTCCTGCTGACCATCGCGCCGGTCACAAACATGCAGGACGTGCTGGAGAAGGATCCGAACGCGCTGAAGATGGCCAGGCAGGTCATCTCGATGTTTGGGGCGTTTTACATGGGCTACAGCAGCCTCCAGCCGCCGTGCGCGGAGTGGAACTTGAAGGCCGACGCACCCGCGTCGCAGCTTTTTGCCGCCAGCGGCGCGGACCTCACCTACCTCGGCCTCGACGTGACTATCGACGTGCGATTGCGGCGGGATCACATCCAGCAGTTCGCCTACCGAAACTCGCCGATGACCGACGCGATTCTCGCGCTATTTACCCTTTCGTCGTTGGAGCGCAAGGACCCGGAGCCAATCATCTACGACTCCGTTGCCGTGGGCTACCTGCTGTGGCCCGACCTGTTCAAAACGCGCAAGGCCTACGTCCGCGTAGACGACGACGGCCACACGATCATCGACGAAAGTAAAGAGCCAAACTGTCGCATCGGCATGCACCTGGAAGAGGCGAAGTTTTTCGAACGCTACATGGATCGCATGCTCACCCAAAATCTGATGCGTCGGTCTTAATCTCTTCCCGAGGCCCTCGCAACCTGACCTCCGCGCTTCCGACCGAACCGGTGAAATTTTTGAAGATTGTCCCGATCCTCCAATCACCGGTCCGAACGTGATTTTCTTTCGATGACTTCTCGCGGCAGCTAGTCTTTCGATGTCCTTCCGATGCCCGAGAGGATGCGATCGGCCCGTTTCCATTATGGAAAAAATCCCCGCTACCGTCGACCGAAGCGCGTTGCTTGCCGAGCGGGTGAGCGGCGACTATTTTTTTCTCGAATTGTCGGGCCGCTCGCGGGGGCCTTTGGCGGTGGCGTTCGGGGGCCGCGAGCAATGCGGCCCCGGCTACGAGGTGCGCCGCCGCACCTACCCATTTCCCACGCTCGAATACGTCGCCGCTGGATCCGGCGAAGTCCGGCTCGGCGGGAAATCCCGGCGACCGCTCGAACCGGGCATGCTTTTTGCCTACGGTCCGGGTCAGCCGCTGCACCTGCGCACGACCGGACCGACGATGACGAAATATTTCGTGAGTCTCACCGGCGGCCGCGCCATGACCGCGCTGACGACCCCGGTCAACCTCAGCGTCCGGCCAAAGCGGTTGCGGACCCACGCGGAAATTCGCGACATCTTCGACCTGCTCATTCGCGAAGGCGCGGATCACGGGCCCCGCGCCCGCGAGATTTGCCTTAACCTTTTCCAACGTCTTTTGCTCAAACTCGAGGAGGCCGAACTCCGCGGCCCCCGGTCGTTGGATCACGCCCGGGAGGAATTCCTGCGTTATAAAACCATGCTCGACGCCGACCCGGCCCGATTTCACTCGCTCGAAGACGTGATGGCCGCCGGCAAGGTCACCCGGCACCGGTTGTTTCGCCTCTTTCGTCGATACCACGGCGGAACTCCCTACCAATACCTCCTCCGCCAGAAGATGAACTGGGCCGCGCGCGCGCTGATTAGCTCCGACCGCCTGGTCAAGGATGTCGCGGAATCACTCGGCTTCGACGATCCGCTCCATTTTTCCCGCGTCTTCAAACAGGCGCACGGCATCGCCCCGGCGCACCTTCGCGCATCTTCCCGGCTCTAACCTATTCGCGGGTCTATCCGCCGAACGCGCAACTTTTATCCATGAAGTTGTCAGCTTCGTCCATTCACGGACGTGGGCACCGCGATTAGTTTCGGACCATCGAACCGTCCCCCCGGTCCGTTTGTCCGCCATGAAGAAGCCTCCTTTTCCCCGTCGAGTTCTGCTTGTCGCCAACGGCGATCTCCGCGCCACCGCCAACGAAAAATGCTGGCCCGCGCAGCGCGACATGGAGCGTCAGCTTGGCGCCGTCCTCGCCGATCATGGCGTCGAACTTGTGCGGGCCCATCCCTACAAAAAGTCCGCGAAGCACGGATTTATTGGCTCGCAGAAGGAAGGCATGGCCGTCTTCGCGGAGATCGACCGCGACCTGCCACTTATCGTCGCCGAGAGCGTCTGGCAATATTCCCACCACATCCTGCCCGGCCTGATCTCGCACCGCGGCCCGATCCTCACGGTCGCCAACTGGTCCGGCACCTGGCCCGGCCTCGTCGGCATGCTCAATCTCAACGGCTCGCTCACCAAGGCGGGCGTGAAATATTCAACGCTCTGGAGCGTCGATTTTCAGGACGACTTTTTCCAACGCGGCCTCGCAACCTGGCTCAATACTGGTCAATTGCGCCATCCGCAAAAACACGTGCGACCGCTCGCGGATTGCGCGGTGCCCGCGGCCGCCGGACGCACCGCGCGCCCGCTCGCC
>JBGTDR010000005.1:0-10838 GCA_041748215.1 Chthoniobacterales bacterium | reverse complement strand
TGGTCCGGAGACGGCGGCGACGTTGGGGTTTTTTGGATCGGGCAGCGCCTTCATGTCGAGGATGCGATCCAGCTCCTGGGCCGTTTCCCGGCGCTCGAGCAGATTCACCCGGTTGGCGGCGGACGATCTGGCAATGGCCAGGATCCATTTGCGGCCGAGCGTTTCCCGATTCCCGGCGAGCGAAGGAAAACACGCGACGATTTCGCGCGGGTCCGGGCGCTGACGCCGCGGCACACCCAGATAAGCGTGCAGGCCCGCCTTCCCGTCCGGCAGTTCCAGTAACGCATCGAGCATCGTCACAGCCTGGGCGCGAAAAATTGCCCGGGACGTGGAATCGAGCGTGTCGGGCCGCGTATTGAAAAATTCCTCCATGCGCGGTGTCTGGCCGGAAGCGAGCAGGGTCGCGTAAACGGCCGCCTGCACGCCCTGGCGGGATACCCGCATACGCTCGTGCAGCGCATCCGCGATCCAGGCGGGTGGTGGCTCGAACGACCGTCCGGCGCGGGTCGGCGAATGACGGTACGCGTATTCGAGAAGGATGGCGGAAATGAGCTCGAGTTCGAAATTCGCGCTGTTGAGGAAACTCCGGTCGTAAACGTCGAGTTGGACCTTCAACGTATTGCCGTCTCCCTCGTAAAGTCCGAGCTGGTGGGTTGGTGGTCGTTTGGCGTTTGGCGGCGGAGCACCGAGATTCAAAATGATGTTGAGTTTCCACTCGTCGCGAATGCCCAGTGTTCGGAGAAACGCTTCCTTGTAGTCCTCGGCGAGGGTCGAAACTTTCGCCCGAATTGCCGGGCTGTCCGCGAAGATGACAAATTGTTTCGACGAGCTGACCGAACGCTCCGGCAATTCCAATGCGGCACCCCACGCGAGCGAGGTCGTCAAAATCAGGGCGGGCAGGATGCGGGTGATCACAATTCAGGGGAATTCCACGGATACGGTCTCCGCGGTGACGGTCACTTTCCGCGCCGCCCGAAGAATTTCCAGCTCGGAATAAACCCGGTCGCGCACCGGAGCAAATGTGGCGGCCATCAGTTCCGCTCCGACTGCGGGCAGCGGAATGCGTCCGATGCCGCCACCGATGATCTGCGCTGACAGTCCACTCGTTCGAACGACCGGCCGCAATTGCAGACCCGTGGTGAACCGCTGGCCACCAACTTCCCGTTGCATAAAAATCATCACGTCATCCCCCGCCGGAACAACGAAGGCCCGGCGGAACGTTGTGCCCCGCGTGCTCGCATCTTCCAGCTGCCCGGCGAGCCACGCATTCAGCGTTGCCCACGATACTGTCACCACACGATTTCCCGTCCCTCCCGCCGCGCGGCTCAATTGTTCGCGAAACGTCGCAACTTCCGCGTCGGGGACCGGTAAATCCGCGGGCAGATCGTCCGGGCTGCGAACGAGCTGAATGACAAAGGCGGTGATTGCCGCGTAAATGATCGTGCGAAAAAGCAGCCCCACGAGCCGGGTGAATCCAATTCTCCGGGTCGGACGGATTGGGTGCAATCCGTGGTCGGATTCCGGTTCGGGCGGCGCAGATTCGATCGAGGGCAACCGGGTGCCGCAATCGCGGCAGTAGCGCCGTGACGATTCGTTTTCGTACCCGCATTGGCCGCAGACGAGGCCTCCCGGGATTTCAGCCATCCGCCTTTTTCGGCTTTGTCGCGGGCTTTGATTCGCTCGCCGCGGGTTTGGCATCGGCTTTTTTTTCGCCGCCGCTGGCTGCGCCCGAATCTTTCTTCTCGGCTGCCTTGTATCCCTCACTGCGGTAATCGGTGATGTAAAATCCGGAGCCCTTGAAAATCAGGCCCGCGCCCGTGCCGAGGAGGCGCTTTACCGTGCCCTTGCCCCACGTCTTCATGCGGCACGCCGATTCCGGGCAGGTCGTGAGGGCGTCATCCTTCATCGATTGAAAAAGTTCGAACGTCTTTTTGCATCGCGTGCATTCGTAATCGTAAGTCGGCATAAATTCGTATCTGATCTGGACCGTAGCAGAACGCAGGCGCGCGTCGCAATCCGCTCGTCTGCCATCGCCGGGAAATGCGGTTTTGGTGACTTGACGCAGCACGCAGTGGCTTGCAAATACCAATCTTCAACTCGACGCCATGATTTCTCTCCCTCTCCCAGCCCCCCGCATTGCGGCCGCAATGGTTTTCGTCACCATACTCCTCGGTGGACTGGCCGGCTGCACAACAACCGCCACAACGGCCGCCACCGGATCCGCCGGCGGCACGAGCTACGCAACGTTGTTTCTCGCGGAGGACGGTTCCGTGATCACGCGCGAATCGACCATCGCCAAAGCCCGCGACGCCGAAGCCAAAGCGTACTGGAATGGCGACCGTGTGACGGGTTCGCCTTCGGTCGTCATCAATCTCACCACCCAGGAAGCTTCATTTTACAAGGGTGGCAAGTTGGTCGGCGCCACGCCGATTTCCAGCGGCAACCAGGCCAACCCCACGCCGACAGGAAGTTTTCGCATCACCCAGAAAAGCAAAAACCACCGCTCGAATCTCTACGGCGACTACGTGGATGCCTCCGGATATCCGGTCGTGTCGAACGTCGACGTTTACCGGGACAAAAAACCGGCCGGCACGAGTTTCCTCGGCGCGTCGATGCCGTATTTCCTGCGCTTCCACAATGGCGTGGGCATGCACGCCGGATTTCTGCCCGGCTTCCCGGACTCCCACGGCTGTGTCCGCATGCCCGAGCACATGGCCGAGGCATTTTACGCGCACTCCAGCGTCGGAACCCCCGTCCGCGTCGTGCGATAGGGTCCGCCCTCGCGCGCACGAGCAATCATCCGCCGGCTGATCGGATGCGGAGTGGTGGCTCATGAAAAGCCGGCCACCACCCCGCTGGAGCTGCCCGCGTGTGGGAACGTCGACGCTAGTGGATTAATTTCTCCGAATCACTTCGATGATTCTTTTGGTTGATTTCCCGGCCGTGTTGGTTGCCTGAACGGAAAACACGTTTCGCCCCGGTTCCAGTTTGATGGTCGTCCGCCAGCGTTTCCCGTTGACTCGCACGCGGCGGACTCGGGAGGCATTTTTCGCGCGTCGACCGGCAAAAACTTCAATGAACGCGGCGAATTGAGCTTTGCCTTTCAGCTTGAGCGTCGCTCCTTTCACCTGCCGCGGGAATTTGGCCACCACGAGTTCCGGGAGGACCAACGGAGGAGTTGGAGAGTTCGAAATCAACACTTCCATTGGCAGAACAACCGCCGATGGAATGAAAAGCTCCGCGGGCCATTCCGGATTGATGCCTGTCGGGTCCGAATCAATTCCCATCATCACAAGGACCGTTGGTCTTGTGTTAGGAGTGATGCCTGTAGGATCGATCATCAGAGGTATTGGCCGGGGACGGCTTTGTGGTAGTCCGTGTGCGCCTGATAATCGATTGCCGCCTGGATCACGCCCGCATCCGTCCAGTGGTCACCGACGATTTGAATGCCTACGGGCATACTTGTATCCGGGGAGAATCCCGCGGGAACACTGAAGGCAGGGAAGCCGACAACGTTGAACTCGCGCCGGATGTTGACGTTGCCGAACTGCTCGCCGTCAGCCAGCCGGGGAACTTCGACATTGATCGAAGGAGCGAGCAGGAAATCCACCGAATTGTCTCGGAAGAGTGCCTTCCATTTCACGATGTAATCGGCTCGGAATTGGGCGGCTACTGCATCGTCCAGTGCCGTGGGCCGCGTGGCCAGCTGTTGCTCGACGGCGATCTTCTGCCTGATGGGAGCCGAATAGCCATCCGGGTTGTTCGCGTAATATTCCCTGTGGAGCAGGATGGACTCCGGGAAAGGGAACACGAGATACGGACCGTCGGCTACCGGCGCGGCGACATCGCGCACGGTGGCGCCAAGACTGGCAAGTTCCTGCTGAAAGCGCGTGAAAACTGCTTCGACCCCCGGAGCGAGGTCACCGAATGAATCGCCGCGCAGAATTCCGAATCGCACGTCCTCCAAGGGTCTCGAACCCGGGCGCGGAAAATACGGTAAACTTCCATCGACCGGCGGAGCGATCAGGGTCCCGGGATCCAAGGGATCCGGCCCGCACATTGAAGATAACAGGAGAGACAGATCCACCGCGCTGCGAGCCATCGGAGCAATCCGATCGTATGTGCGTGCCGATGTAATCAGTCCGCGCACGGGCACGCGTCCCCAGGTTCCGATCATGCCGCAGATTCCCAAGGCTGAGGCCGGTCGGCGGGTGCTGCCCGCCCCGTCTGTGCCCAGCGCTGCCGGCAACATCCTGGCGCAAAGCGCGACGCCTGAGCCGTTGCTCGAACCAGCGGGACTTCGGGTGAGATCCCACGGATTTTTGACGGTTTGTGGGGCCGCGTCGCCGAGTCCGAATTCCAGCGTGGTGGTGTGTCCAAGCAAGACCATGCCTGCAGCCCGCAGTTGGGACCACGCCGGAGCGTCACCCGGTGCGATGTGGCCTGCGAGAACGCCGGATCCTCCAGTCAACGGTTTATCTTTCACCGCGATCAGATCTTTGATGCCGATCGGTATGCCCGTCAGGATCGACGTATTTTGCGCCCGGAGGTTCAAAATGCGGTCGGCTTCCATCGCCTGGGCAATGGCATCGTCGCGGTAAACCCGCACCCATGCCCCGAGAATCGGGTCCCGCTCCGCGATGCGTGCGAGGCAAGCGTTCACGAGCTCAAGACTGGTCAGTTGGCGTTCGCGCAGGAGGTATGCGGCCTCTGCCAGGCTCAGGTCGGCGGGATTTGTCGCCGGGTTGCGCCGGTAGGTCGCACCGACGATTCGTTTCAGGTCAGGCTGGATGCTGGCGGCAGCGTGACCCGGATTTGCTGCTCTCGTGAGAGCGGTGGGGAGAGACGCGACCAGGCCCATGATCGAGCTGCCGACGAGAAACTTTCGGCGTGAGAACTCCGGACCAGTTCGGGACGGTTGTTTTCTTTCGTTCGTGGTCATCGGTTCAAGCGCGGAGGGTGAAATTCCGAGTTACGGGCCAACACCTCACGTTGAGCGTCGGGATCGTCGACTTCGCAACGAGATCGACGATCCCGGCGTCACGATCGGCGGAATGCCTGGATTTTGCCCGCAGGCAGGTGGGTCGAGTAGGATCTTGCTCCCGCCGAAAAAATCGGTGGGACCGGTGCTGTGTTGGGTTTTCTAGCTGCATAATGCAGCTCGAGTCAGCGATTCAGATTTCGTGCCAACGAAAGCGCCCGGCCGGGCTCGTCGCCCGCCAGGCCCCGTAAAATCAAGCTGCGCCGATGCCGATGATTTTTTACGCGCCCGTCGGGGACCTGGTTCGCGTGATTCATTTTACGCAGAATGATGCAGCGAATTCTCCACGGTCCGGCAGACAGGCGAGGATAATCTTGCAGCCCGCTGCGTTGGGATTTCTCGAATAATCAGCTGTGGAACTGTCGAACGACGCGAGCCAGATGGGAGCGATCCACAAATCCACATTCCGCCGCGGCTTGCGCCGTCGTGAGTGACGGGTTGGCTTTCAGCATCTCGAGTGCCTGCCCGGCCCGGAGCCGGAGCAGCCATTGATGGGGCGTGTGGCCCGTGGCAAGTCGGAACGCGCGCAAAAAATTGAAGGGCGTCATTTCGACGACGGACGCCAGAGTTTGCAGCGAGAGCGATTCACTCAGATGCGACCGGACGTAGTCTTCGACGCGGCGGATTTCCTGGAACTCCAGCCGACGACTCACGGCACGGGGAAATCCCCGCGGATTGGCGATACGGGCGATTCGCAGCGCCAGGGCGACACCAAGGTGGTCCACAAGCAGGCCATTGACCTGGCTCGGCTGGCGGGCTGCCTCGACAAGTTGCAGGATCAATGATCGGCAGAATTCATCCGTCGTCCCCGTCTGCGAAACGTGAACCGAGTCGGCAAAATCACCTCCGCCGGCTTCGCGAATCAGCTCGGTGGTCACGTTCCGGGGAATTCCCACGCCGTGCGTCACAAGACTCGCATTGCTGGCGAAGTGGTTGGCGGTGTGGGCCGGAACCGTTATCATGTATCCGGGCCGGACCCGGCGGGTGAGCGCTTTTCCCCCATCGATTCGGTAGTCCCATCGGGCCTGGCCCTCCGCCACAAGAACAATCATGTCATCGGTGCACCGGGGTGAGACCTGCTCGCCCTTGAGCGACTGCACGGTCATCACCGAAATGCTGTGACGACCAAGGCGGTTCAGATCTTTGACCCGCTCCGGGAATCGGGATGCCGCCAACTCAGCCAGACTGGGCCAGGATTTTACGTCTTCACCGAAAGACGTCCGGTCTGGCCGCATGGAGTGATTCGGTGGCCGGAAGGTGCGGGTTTTTGCCGGTTTGGCACGTTCCTCCATAAGTGAAATTCAGCAAAAATCGTGCCGGTTATAAGTCGTTTTCAGAGTAAGTGATTCCGCTTTTTTGGGGTGACGGCAGATTTTATTTGCTTTCCGAACGTTTTCCAAAGAAACGTTTTTTCAGCAAATGAATTCGACTTCCACCAACTTCGTTGACTCTTCCGCAAAGGACGAGCCACCAAACAACGACTCGCTGCGAGAGCCCCTTCCCGACGCGCTCGAGTCTTCCATGGGATATCTCCTCCACCGGACGGCCTCGCTGGGTGAACAATTTTACGGGCAGTGTGTTTCACCGTTGGGCCTACTGCCCAACCACGTAGCAATTCTCCATCTTCTAAAAGCCAGGGGGCCACTCGTCCAGGCCCGCCTCAGCGACTACCTCGGGATTGATAAGGCGACCATGGTGAGCCTGGTCAATAGCCTGGAAGAGCAACGCCTCGTTGAACGGCGCGTTCATCCCCGCGACGGTCGCGCTTACGAGGTGCATCTTCGTACTGAGGGAAGCGAAAAGCTGGCTGTGATCGACGAGGTTTCGGAAAAAGCGACGGCGGCATACTTTAAGCCCCTCAGTCCCGAGGATCGCCGCCATTTGTTTCGATGTTTGAGTTTATTGCTGGAGGCGCATGATCACCCTCGGAACGAAGAAGCGATAGCCGCCCGACCACAACCACGTTAATTGCGCCGTGCTCAATTATTTATGAAAGCAAAACACCTCGAATGGCTTCTCCTTGCTGCCATCTTCTTCCACTTGCAATGGTTTTTCGGCAATCTTTACGAAGCCATTCTGGCCCCCAACTCGATCGCGGCTTCGGTATCTGAGTTGAATGCCTACAATCGGTTTTTCAAAAAGACAGCGCCCTATTATTATTACGTCCCGCTGACTCAGATTGGATTTCTCATCACCTTTATCCTTTGCTTTGCGGCAAAGGAATGTTTTCCGGGTACTATAAAAAAGCTTCGTGGAGCGGCCGTTTTATCCGCGCTCGCGACACTGCTGACGGCGTTCATCGTCACCAAATACAACCTGAAGATGTTTTTCGGCGAAGTGGATGGACTTGGGCCGAGGATCCATCAGCTCCACATCGAATGGGCGGTTTTGAATGGCGTTCGACTAATGCTGGTGGGCGGAACCGTTTTCCTGCTGACCAAAGCTTATCGCTCCGTGCTCCGGTCAGACCGTGGGTGGCACGTTCAGAATGTTCCCGTAAACGCTAATTCTTAATTACACGTCAAATGACCGAATCACTCATTTTCGCTGCAACTGTCCTCATGACGTTTTTTTGTCTGGCAATCGACTGGCATACGCACCGCTCCACCTATCCTCTTTGGCGATGGGTTGGCGGGCGGGAATTCGGCCCTTTGCACAGAAAATACGAAAGTGACCTTCCTGTGCTGATCTTCATCCCGCATGGTCTTTTGATCCTGACAAGCGGTTTGCTTTGTTTCTGGTCCCCTGGAGAGATTACCCTTGCACCGCGAGCAGCGGCGTTTGTTCTCAATGTTTCAGTCGTTGTGTTCAGTGTTGGCTGGGCGGCACCGATTCACGCACAATTTGATCGGGAGAATGCCATGGATGGTGTCGCTTATCAGCGTTTGATGACTTACAGTGCCATCCGGGTTATGGTGATGTTGACTTCAGCCCTTCTCGTTTTCTGGCAACTGATCGTGCTTGGGGGATCACGGTAGAGTTGTGAATTCCTGACATAGTGGACCCCTTGGATTCTTCAATGGGGACGGATTGTGAGGACTATGGTCGGCGCAACGAACAAAAAGGTGTCGCGAATGTGAGAATTGGCGACCCCCACGAGAAGCATCCGTAGAATACAAAATCGCGGGAACCTTCCGGGGGCGCGCAATCCCCGTTAGGGTGTCTAGAAATGATGATGCTGGATTTGAGATTTCACCTCCAATACTGCAATCGGATCATGAAAATGTATCACGGCGTGATATAAATTCATGATCAAGAGCGCGGCCGTTGCGATCGGCGAAAACGCTCCAGACCGTGTGGCTGTCCGCCATCGGAGGAAATTTCAACGCAGCAGACCAAGGAATGCACGGCGTTCGGTCCAGAGAACGAAAGTCGTCAGGGCGACGATGACGATCAGAATCGGGTCCAACAGCCCTGCGCCGCCACCCACAAAAACGTGGAAAGCAAGGATGTTGACGATGATCGGACCCAGCACGAGCAGGCCAAAGTTTCGCGTGCGGGGAATGGCGACGAGGATGCCTCCGACGAGTTCGAGAATCTTCACGAAGGTGAGGTAACCGGTCGGGCCGAACGCGGCCATGAAGTGCGCGGTGGCCGAGTCGTCGTCGGGCGGCGGGGGCATCGGCACGAGCCGCAGCAGCAGGAGCAGTGAAAAGGCGACGAAGAGCAGGCCGAGCAGGCCCGCGGCGAGATTGGCGGCGAGTTTCATGATGATTTTTGGGGTGGCGTGGCGTTGACGGAAAATTTTCGGTTCGGCGAGACGGCTTTTTGAGCAAGACGATTGGAAGGACGGGATAAGGACACCCGCGCGCACTGTGAGCAAAACAGATCGAAATTATTGTCGCGCAACGGAAAATGGCCCGCCGGTCAGGGCGGGGAGGGTAAAATTTGTCCAATCGCGGGCCGGGAAACCCGTGCTAATGGTTTTTGTTTGTCATGCTTTACCTGACTCATCGTCCGAATGGGCCGCTGGCGGAATTTGTCGATCAGTTCTGGCTCTACGCGGGTTACCGTCCGCCGCATCGATTCGAGCGGCTGCTGCCTTCCGGCACGGTGGAAATGGTCATCAGTCTGAAGTCGACGACCTTGCGATGTTACGACCCGGAAACGCTCGCTTTACGGAAGTCGGCGAGGGGGCCGTTGGTTTCGGGTCTGCATTCCGCCTTCTACGCGGTCGATACGGAGCAGCAGTTCGACATGATTGGCGTGCATTTTCGACCCGGCGGGGCGGGTGCGGTGCTTGGACTGCCGGCGGGGGAAATCGAGGACGACGATGTTCCGCTCGAGGTGGTCTGGGGCGGGGTGGCGGAGGAACTGAACGAGCGGTTGCTCGAAGCGGCGACGCCTCAGCGCCGATTCACGATCCTTGAAAACGCGCTGGCCCGACGGGTGCGGCCCGAGCGCCGACCACATGCGGTCGTGCGGTCGGCCCTGCGGCACCTGGAGCAATGGGATGCTCCGATTGCGGTCGGCGAAATGGCCGCGGGAGTGGGGTGGAGTCAGCGCCGGTTTATCCGGACCTTCCAGGACGAGGTGGGGATTCCTCCCAAGATTTACGGCCGCATCCGGCGATTCCAGGGTGCGTTGCGACGGATCCAGGCCGGAAAATCCTTCGACTGGGCGTATCTGGCACTGGATTGCGGCTATTACGATCAGGCGCATTTGATTCGGGATTTCCGAGCATTTTCGGGCCTCACGCCCGGTGCTTACGCGCGTCTTTCGGACGCGGCCCTTGTTTCGATCCCGGTCGGGGAACGGCATCAAATCTGTCCGCTGTTGGAACCAACGCGGGCGCCGCGCACCCCGGTGCTGACCGGATAAAAATTCACCGCGCCTCAAGCGTCGCCGAAAACACGGCGGCGCAGGAGGCGGAGGTCGAGCGGCATGAGCAGGGAGAGCATCACGAGGCTCAGGGCGGGGGCGACGAGCAGGTGGGCGGTGAGGCGATCTTCGAGCAGCAGCCAACGCAGGCCTTCGGCGAGGTGGTGCAGCGGATTGATCTGCACGATCGCGACCAGCCACGGGATGTCGGGCAGCGGGAAATAGGTGCTGCTCACGAAGCCGATGGGCAGAATCACCAGGAAAAAGGGCAACCCCATGTGATCGATGGTCGGGATCGTCGCGGTGAAAAACAGTCCGACCGCCGAAAATGCCATCGCGGCGAGAAAAACGACCGGGAGCGCGACGGGAATCCAAGTCCAGTGCAGGTCGAGCGCGCCGGCGAGGTCGAAGGCAACCAGCACAAAACAAACGATCACGGCGTAAGCCGTTGCCAGCGAGGCCGACCATAGAATTTCGCCCCAGACGACGTGTTCGAGTCGCACCTGCGTGGTGAGCTGGCCCTCCCACGATTTCTGAAAATGCATGCGCATGAACGCGGAATAGAGCGACTGGAAAAATGACGTCATGAACGCGGTGTAAGCGAGGATGCCGGGCGCGAGGTAGGCGAGGTAACCCACCTCCTGACCGCCCCAAGAGAGCGCGGCAATCTGCCCGCCAAGGCCCACGCCAAAGGCCAGCAGCATGATGAGCGGCTCGCAGATCGGCGGGACGGCGGCGGTGTGCCAATTGCGCAGGTGGACGCGCAGGTGGCGGCCCATTACGGCGCGGCTTTGCCAGTCGAACGCGGGTCGAAACGGGGCGAGGGTCATGGGTTTTCCCCCGGGTTCATGGTCATAAAAAGATCGTCGAGGGTGGGCGGGCGCACTTCGTATCGCAGGTCCGGAAACGCCGCGACGAACGCGGCGAGGCCGGGCGCGTCGAGGGCGATGTGCCATTCGGCCAGCACGGTCGAGGC
>JBGTDR010000004.1:0-8677 GCA_041748215.1 Chthoniobacterales bacterium | reverse complement strand
GAGGCCGCCCGTCTCGCCACCGCGCGCCGCAGCGCGTTTTCCGCGCTCGCCCGCATGCGGCCCACCACCATTTTGGAAGATGTGACCGTGCCCCGCAGCGAACTCGCGGGCATGATTCGTGAGGTCGAGGCCATCGCGGTCCGGCACGATCTGACGATTGCGACCTTCGGACATTTTGGTGACGGCAACCTGCATCCGACCATTCTCACCGACGAACGCGACGCTGCCGAAATGCACCGCGTCGAAGCTGCCTTCGCTGACATCGTGGACGCCGCGCTGACCCGCGGCGGCACGATCACCGGCGAGCACGGTGTGGGCCTTGCAAAAAAGCCATTTCTCCGCCGCCAGCTCGGCGACGCATCGCATGATCTCCTGAAACTCGTGAAGCGAGCGATCGATCCGGAGGGGCTGCTGAATCCCGGCAAGATCTTCAATGCGGATGAACGCTCAACGCTTAACGTCTGACGCTTAACGTTTAATGGATGAAGTTTGTCGCACTCAACCTAAGAGTTAAACGTTCGACGTTGAACGTTAAGCGTTTGAAAGCTCGAGGAATGGGCCGGCCTAACCACCGAATGACACAGCGATGAAGGAGGCAAAATTCGATCTGGAGGATCGACTGCTGGATTTTTCAGTCCGCGTGATTCGAGTGACAGAATCGATGAATCGTTCTCGCGCAGCGAATCACATTGCTGATCAACTGTTGCGAGCAGGAACTTCGCCCTACGGAAATCATGGCGAGGCCGAGGGTGCCGAATCTCGCGATGACTTCATTCACAAGCTGCGAATCTGCTACAAGGAGCTGCGGGAAAGCCGCCGGTGGCTGCGGCTGATCCAACGAGCGCAGTTAATTGAGAATCCCGAATTGCTGAACGAGCTCACTGTCGAGGCTGAAGAGCTTGTTCGTATTTTTGCCGCGAGCATTCGAACCGCGGAGAAAAACCGCGTCGGAAAAGATCCGGTTCGGAGAAAAGTTTCGATCGAGTTGTGAAAGAATTGGAATCGCGGGACGAGAACGAGTTCGAAGTTGGAAGTTCGGCGTTGGGCGTTGGGAGTTCCGCGGCTGCGGCTCCGCGGCGGGATGCGGCCAGTTTGCTGGTGGGGCTTGATTATTCGGTCCTGCAACAATGCATGCACTGCGGCATGTGTTTGCCGACGTGTCCGACCTACGTGGAAACGAAACGCGAGCGCAACAGCCCGCGCGGCCGCATTGCGCTGATGCGCGCCGTCGCCGACGGCGAACTCGAAGTGACGAAGGCATTCGGCGAGGAAATGTATTATTGCCTCGGCTGTCTCGCGTGCACGACGGCGTGTCCGGCGGGAGTGAACTACGCCGACCTGTTCGAAACGGCACGCGCCGAAGTCGAGCGCAAGGGCGTGCTCGACAATCCGAAACGCAACTTCATTCGGTGGTCCGTTTTGCGCATACTTTTCACGCGTCCGCGTCTGCTGCGTCTCGTCGGTCGCGCGTTGTGGATCTGGCAGGCGAGTGGTGGACAATCGCTTTTCCGGCGACTCGGCCTCACGCGGCTGCTGCCGGGCAATCTCCGTGACCTCGAACCCCAGACGCCGCGGGTTCGGGCGCGGTTTTCACACCAGCTGATCCGTCCAATTGAACATTCGAGCGAACGTTCAACGTTTAACGCTCAACGGTTAACGTCCAACGAAAACGTCGGCGAAGCCGGGACGCCCTTGAGCGTTGAGCGTTCAAAGTTGAAAGTTGAGCGTTCGACGCGGCTCCGCCGCGTCGCGGTTCTCACGGGTTGCGTGCAGGATCTGGCGTTCAGTGACATCAACCGCGCGACCGTCGATGTGCTGCTGGCGAACGGGTGCGAAGTCCACACGCCGCCGGTCCAACCGTGTTGTGGATCGCTGCACGCGCACAACGGTGATCTCGAATCCGCCCGGCTCCTCGCGCGGCGTCAGCTCGACCTGATCGATCCGTTCACCTTCGACGCAGTTATCACCAATGCGGGCGGCTGCGGATCCCATCTGCGGACGTACGGTCATTTGTTGCACGACGAGCCTCCCTACGCGGCCCGCGCCGCGGAATGGTCACGCAAAGTGCGGGACATTCACGAATACCTCGTCGAGATCGGATTCCGGCGGCCCATCTCCGCGGAACGCTCAACGCCCAACGCCGAACGCTCAACTTTTAACCATACAGCCAGCGAAGCCGGACCTTCGTTGGAAGTTGGAAGTTCAGCGTTGGGCGTTGGAAGTTCACCGCAGGTGCCGGTGACGTATCACGAGAGTTGTCATTTGTGTCATGGGCAGAAAGTGAGTGCGCAGCCTCGCGAGATTCTTCGGGCGATTCCGGGGATCGAGTTGCGTGAGTGTCCGGAGTCGCAGTGGTGCTGCGGGTCGGCGGGGATTTACAACATCACCCAGCCCGCGACGTCGGCGTGGCTGCAGGAGCGAAAAGTCGGGCACGTCCTCGCAACGGGCGCGGCGGTGGTCGCCACGGCCAATCCGGGTTGTCACCTCCAGCTCGAAAATGGCCTGCGCGGCCGACCTTCCGCTCCGGAAGTGACCCACCCGATCGTGCTGCTGGCAGCGGCCTACGCGGCCGAACTTCCGAAGCAACCCTGACGTCTCAGGCGCGGAGCAGGTGGCGGCGGCGGACGAACGCCATGCCAAACGCGAGCGAGCTGATCACGAGCAGGCAGGTCGAAGGTTCGGGCACGACGTAAGTGCCGATCACCGAAGGATCCACGGCCCCGGGGCCACCGATGCCACCCGTCCCCGTGAGTCGGATGCCCGTGGCGGTGGAGAGGTCACCGGTTCCTACAAAGTCCGAGAGCGCAAAACTCACGCCGAAGAGTCCGAGATTGGCAATGGCGGCGAAGGAATTTGAACGAAGGCCCGTGCCGTCCGCGTAGGTCATGATCGGGCCGCCGAAGTTTGCGGCCGCGATGTTCAACGTGTATGGCGTGGTGCCCACCAGGTTGTTGCCACTGTCGATCAGCTGAATCCCGAAGTTATCAAGCCCCGCGGTCGTGAGATTCAAATCGATGAGAAAAATTCGCGTGTTTTCGGTGAAGCCACCGCCGAGCTGGAAATTTGACACGAGGCCGATGTTCAAGAGTCCGTCATCGGCGCGGAGGCCGGTGAGGGCGCTTTCGCTCGTGACGGGTCCTGTCGCGGCGTAATTCTCCGCTCCCGGCGTGCCAAAATAAAATCGCTCGGGCGTTCCGTTATCGACTGTGAAATTCGGCAGGTCATTGCTGATCACTCCAGTCAACCCGCCAAACGTGCCCTCTGACGTCGTCAGCGAAATGACGTTCGAGGGACCGCTGAACGATCCTTCGCCAGTCGAGACGATGGTTTCGTCAGCGATGTTTTGGAATGTGGCTCCGGTGATTGCGAGCGTGGCAGCCGGGAGGGAATTGAGGGTGGCGAATGCGGCGGCGAGGTGAATCCAGGGGGGGACTTTCATCAGGATCAGTCTGTGAGCATCGCTGACCCTGCCGCAACCGCGTCGAAATATGACATGTCATATTTAGTCGAGCTGCCTCGGGCAGACTTGGCGGTGCGTGATTGGGAGAGCGATTTGGTCCGAGGCAAAAAAAGAACGCGCTCCGGTCCCCCGACCGAAGCGCGTTTTTTGCCTCAACTGAAATGGTTTTATTACGCGGCGGCCTGCGTTGATCGGCGGCGTCGGTATACCAGCCCGCCGATGACGAGGCTGGTGATCAAAAGGGCGTAGGTGGAAGGTTCCGGCACGACGGTCACGTTGACATTGTCGAACGTGAAGGTGTTCCCGACGCTGACGGCGGCGGTCGAAGTAAAAATTCCGATGGTGTCGAACGCGAAGGTTCCGCCACCGGCCAACGTACCCGTCTGGGTGATGCCATTGACGGTCGAGGAGACCACCGAGCTGTCTCCGACGCGCGTGATCGTGATGCTCGCGGTGGAAAACGTATTCGGTGTCAGCCCCAGGTAAGCGGCCGCGTTGTTTGTGCCGATGGTCCCGGTATTCGAAAAATTCGTTGCTCCGGAACTGCCGAATTTCCGCCGCAGGGAAAAGGTGGAAACGCCTGTGGTCGCTCCGGGATTAACTTGCACTCCGTAGCCGGTGCTCGGGAGGAAAACCGCGTCGTTGGCAAACAGTTGCACGGAGGACGAGAAATCCGCCCCCAACCGTGTGCCGCCCGAGTTGTAGAGGCCGAACTGCATTCCGCTATCCGCGGCAGCGAGGCTGCTGAACGCAAAATCAAAACTCAGCGTGATCGACTCGCCGTCGAGAATTGTGATCGGCGAACCTGATGGCGTGAAATACGCGGTGGCATATTGGGCCGCCGCGATCGTCGGCGTGTAAACCATGGCCCCGGTTTCGGCACTCAACGTCTCGTTGGCGTTGGCTGCGTTCGGGGAATAGCCCCACTCCAGCGAAGTCGGCGGATTCTGCGTCGAACGGTTGTTATTGAGCGCGTCGAACGTCTGGTTAACGTACGTCTGCGCATGGATCACGGTCAGCGAACTGGCCGCAACGACACAGAATACGGGAAGCGAAAACCTCATGCGTTAACCTTTCGCCAATACCCTCGGTTCCGACAAACGTGTTGGTGTATGACAGATCATATTTTGCGCGGTAGGTGTGATTTTTTTGTCCGTCGACAAAAGAAAACGCCCCGGTCGAAACCGGGGCGTTTTCGAGAAGGATGTCGTTGGTGATTTTACGCAACGCGTGCCGCGCGGCGGCGACGAAGCACCATGACGCCTACGAGCAGCGCACCAATGGCTGCGGCGTAGGTCGAGGGCTCGGGAACCGGGGTGACGGTGACGTTCACGTTGTCAATCGTGAAGGCACTGCTCGCTGGAACTGCTGCGCCGCCCGTGAAGATGGAGATCGTGTCAAATGACAGCTGACCGCCAGAAGCAACTGTACCACCGACCGTAAAGCCGTTTACCGTGGAAGACACAATCGAGCTCAGGCCGGAACGAGTGATCGTAAGACTAGCTGTGTAGGAGGTATTTGCGACTAGCCCGAGGTAGGCTGCGGGATTGGTGGTTCCCAACGCACCGCCGCCCGAAAAAGGCGTCGCGGCTCCGAACGCGTTTCGCACGCGCAGATTTGAAACGCCAGATGCTGCGCCTGGATTGGCTTCGGTAAAATATCCGATAGTTGCTCCCCCCGCGCCAAAAACGGCGGCGTTCGAGAACAACTGCGTTGCGGAGGAAAATCCGGATGCGTAGCGAGTGCCCCCGGAATTAAACAAACCGAATCGCAAACCGGCGTCTACGGCGGCGATTTCGCTGAATGCGAAATTAAAAGTCAGCGTGATCGAATCCCCATCCAACAAAGACACGGGAGATCCCGACGGCGTAAAGTAAGCCGTTGAATATTGGGCGATTGCACCGGTAGCTGAGTAGACCAACGCCCCACTGGCGGCGCTCAAAAGCGTATTGTCAGTACTGCCATTAGGTGCAAAGCCCCATTCGAGCGATGTAGGCGGGTTTTGGGTGGAGCGGTTATTGTTGGGAGCGTCGAACGTCTGATTGACGATGTTTTGCGCCTGGGCGGTCGTCAGCGACACGGCGGCGACGAGCAGTGTGGGGAACAAGAGGGATGATTTCATTGAACGCACTGTTTCCAAATGACCAGACGTGCGGCAATGTTCGTGGAGTATGACAGGTCATATTCCTGGAGATGAGGCGATTGGTATGGGGGGAGGAGGGCGATGTACGACGATGCGGCAGTTGGCGAAGCTGGCGGGTTGCAGTGTGAACACGGTGTCATTGGCGCTGCGGGACAGTCCGCGCGTGGCGGCGGAGACGGGGGCGCGGGTGCGGGAGCTGGCGCGGCGACACGGGTATCGGCCGCATCCGCTGGTGTCGGCATTTGTGACAAGTCGACGGCAAAAGCGAACGCCGCTGACGCTGGCGGTGCTGACAAAATTTGCGCCAGGGCATGATTGGGGGTCATTTGGGCCGCATTTGTGGCGGGGGATGGCGTCGATGGCGGAAGAGCTGGGATTTCGGCTGGAGGAATTCGAGACGGCGCTTCCGGATTCGCCGGGCGGAGATCGGCTCACGCAAATCCTGGTGGCCCGGGGAATTCGTGGGGTGGTTTTGTTTCCGAGCGGAGATTTTACCGTGGATTTTCCGCACCTTGACTGGCGGCATTTCGCGGTGGTGGGCGGAGGATTTCACGCGAAAATGCTGGCGATGCACCGGACGGCATCGGACCACGTGCGGGCGATGGAGATCTGCCTCGAAGAGCTGACAGCGCGAGGTTACGAGCGGATCGGGTTTGCGGTAACCGAGCGTCTGGATCCGCGGTTGCGGCTGGCGTGTTCGGGACGGTTTTTTGCGTGGCAGGCCCGGCAGCCAGCCAGGCGAAGAATTCCGGTGATCCCGGAGGACACGGACGAACCGACCCGGGAATCATTTTTGAAATGGGGTCGGCGGCACCGGCCGGACTGTATAATCTCGCTCGAGCAGGTGTCGCCGGAGTGGGTCGACGAACTCGCAACGGATTTTGGCCGACACGTCGGTCTGGCGAAACTCGCTCTGCGGGACGATCCGCGGAGCGCGGGGGTGGACATGCGCGTGGAGGACGTGGGACGAACGACGATTTCCGTCCTGGCACGGGAATTGTACCTCAACCATTTTGGTCTGCCAAAAATTCCGGAGGTGATCCTGGTGAGCGGGATCTGGCGGGATGGGATTAGCGTGCGGCCGCGGTTTTGATGCCGACCTGACTCCTGCCAATCTTATGAATGAACCAGACGGATTCTGATCCGCAGATTTGCGCGGATTAACACAGATGAGTTCCTTAGGCCTTTATCGGTCCCGGCAGTTTTTGATTTGAGGGAACGTGGTGATTCGGGGTGACAAAAAACAACGCGCCCCGGTCCCCCGACCGAAGCGCGTTTAACGAACTGAACTGTTTGGGGGTGGGAATCTAGACGGCTGCGGCCGCCCGGCGGCGACGAAGGGCCACAACGCCTAGAAGCAGCGCGCCGACACAAATGGCGTATGTGGAGGGCTCGGGCACGGCGGTGACGGCATAGTTATCAGCGCTCGTGATATTTGGACCAAATCCGCCACGAAAGTTGAAGTTTCCGTAAAGCTGGGCGGCGTTGTAAGTTCCCGATTGAGTGAACGATCCGGCTGCGGAGGAGAGGATGGAGCCCTCCGTGATCCCATCGGCCCCGAATGGAGTGATGTCCGTCGTGAAGTTCCAAGTATCCGCCGCCCCCTTCGTAAACGAAGCACTCAACCGGTACCACTCGTTGGAGTTGATCGTGAAGTTGGTCGTCAGGGCTATTGCTGGGTTGGTTGCAGATCCGGTCGCGGAGTCGAGACGCAAGTTCCAGGAAAACTCGCCAGCGCCCGCTGCGCCGACCAGACGGACCCCAAAGAGATCGGAGACAGTGTTCTCAGCGACGTTGCCCGCGTTGGCTGCGTTGCTGGTGTTAAAGCCTAAGGTCATCCAGTTTGATCCACTTCCGGCGGTGAGATTGCCGGATTTGAAAAAGAAACTCGTCTGGAGCGGATCGCCGACATTCGCGAAAGCCTGAACCGTCGCGAGCGAAGGCTGGCTGCCGTTGTTGTTTAGGTAGCCGGAATTATTTACGCCTCCCACGCCAAACCAGTTTGCCGTTCCTCCTTGGTTGACCAATTCCGTCGGGAAGGGAGTCCCTGCGTTAAAATCGAGAAGGATCGACTGTGCCGATGCCGAAGGCTGGCTAGCAAGAAGTGCAAGGGCAAGAGACGGGAGGAGGAATTTCTTCATGAATTGGGGTCGGTCGTTTTGGATTGGACGACAGCATCTTCAAACACTAACCCCCTGACCGCCAGTTTCGGATCACTCTTATCAAAGAGTGATCGATGCGGGAACAAACGATGGGCCGTCGAACCAGCGGGTGGAGACGAGGACGTTCTGGGCGAGGGCGGGCACTCCGCGTTCGTTGCGGTGAAGCATGGCGACGAGGAAATCGACGCAGACCGCTCCGGCGGCGCGGCGTTCGACGGTGATTCCCGGCCAGGAATCCGCGGAATGAGCGGGACGCTGGAGGGTGATGAGTGGGGTGGTTTTGCCCGCTGGGCCGCCGTTGGTGTGCAACCAGTCGCCGACGGTGGAAAGCAGGTTGGGCAGACCGACGATGACCTGGGGACGTTCGCGGCGGAACCATTTTCGCATCTGAGCGGAACTCCAGGTGGGCAGGAGAAGCGGTTCGACGCGATCGGCAGCCGGGCCGAGTCGTTGTTCGGCGAGAAAGGCGGCGAGCCAAAGGTGGTCGGATTTGCGGTCGGTGTTTTCGTCGAGGATGAGGCCGACGCGCTGCCACCCGGCATCGCGCACCCGGCGGACGAGATCGATCATCGAATGGTAAAAATCCGGTGTGACGCGGTGGATGGCGGGTTCGGCCATCGAATAGCCGTAGGCGACGGCGGCAAAGCGGTCCCAGTCGAGGTCGAGCGTAGGGTGTTTGTCGGCCAGGGGCGCAACGATGAGACCGTGAATGCCGCGGGCGGTGGTGATTTCGTTGAACCGGGCGCGGCTGAGTTTGGGATCACCGATCCAGAGGTGGTCGACGCCGTAACCGCGGAGTTCGGCCTGCTCGCGGACGCCTTCGATAAAGTCCGCGTAAAGATCGATGGCGGCTGCACCGCCCTTCGATTCCGGATCGGCGCTCACGTAGCCGAGCGTGGCTCGCCGATCCCG
>JBGTDR010000003.1:0-2218 GCA_041748215.1 Chthoniobacterales bacterium | reverse complement strand
GGCTTCGGCGGCGAGCTGGCGCTCGGCTTCGAGCCAGTCGGACGCGGAATCTCCGGACCAGCCCATCGATTGACGACGCTCGGCGATAAAATAGGCCCGCAGAGCAATGTCGTCATTGCTGATTGCGGTTGCGGCCGTCCGCGATTTGCGAGCGGCGGCCACGACGGATTTTTTCACCAATTTTTTCGTCGCCGGGGCGGTTTTGGGCACGACGGGTGCCGGAGTTGGCGGACGAACGTCTGCTGACGGAGTAGCCGATTTTTTCGAAGCGACCGCCTTTTTCGCTTTGGCTCCGCTCTCCGATTTTTCGGCTTTCGGCGGTTTGGATTTGGATGATTTTTCGGTCTCGGATTTTTTGGCTTTTGGCATGATTTCCCCCCGGTTCTGTCGGCGTGAAAATGGGCGGTGCGACGCAGGCTTGGCAAAATAAATCTTCGGAAAAAGCCACCCGGCGACTTACCGTGGTCCGCATGACAGCCTTTCTGATTCGGTGGATCATCACAGCAGTCGCGGTGATGTGCGCGGCGGCGATCATTCCGGGAATCAGCTACGGAGACTCCGCGGGTGTGCTGCTCGGGGCCTCGCTGTTGCTGGGCATTATCAACGCGCTCGTCCGTCCGGTGCTGCTCCTGTTGAGCCTGCCATTTATCATCGTGACGATGGGATTGTTCATCTTCGTGGTGAACGCGCTGTTGCTGATGTTTGTTTCGTCGGTGGTGCCGGGATTTCAGGTCGAAGGATTCTGGCCGGCGTTTTTCGGCGCGATTATCGTAGGCCTCGTGAGCTGGATCCTGAGTTCGTTGTTCCGGACCAGTGACGGGCGGGTGCATTTGATCACGCACCACGCGCAGATCCGGGAGACCGAGGCGCGTATCAAACAGGCGGACGCCCGCGTGGTTGACCACAAGCCATGAAGGACGACACACCTTTCAAGGACGACAAGTTGTTAAGGGACGGCAAGTTTGTCGTAGGCTCATGACGTATTGCCTGAGTTTGTTGTGCCGAGAGGGCATTGTATTTTTGTCGGATTCGCGCACGAGCGCGGGGGTGGATAATATCACGGTGCATCCGAAGATGCGGATCTACAGCCGGGAGGGTGACCGCGTGATCTGCATGCTCAGCTCGGGAAATCTTTCCATTACGCAATCAGTGGCGGAAATGATCGAACAGGAGATTGCGAATTCGGGTCCGGACGGCGCGAAACCGTGCCTGCTCAACCAGACCAATCTTTACGACACGGTGCGCTACGTCGGGACGAAAGTGCGGGCGGTGCGCGAGCTTGATGGTGAATGGATGCGATCCGCGGGCGTGGAATTTACGACGAACCTGATCGTGGGCGGGCAGATCGGGTCGCAGCCTCCGCAGATTTACCGAATCTATTCGCCGGGCAATGCGATTCACGCGAGCCGGGAGGCGCCGTTCCTCCAGATCGGCGAGTTGAAGTACGGGAAGCCCATTCTTGACCGGGCATTTAATTTCGAAACGCCGCTGCGCGAAGCGGTGCGGGTGGGCATTCTGTCGCTCGACGCGACGGCAAAAAGCAACGTTTCGGTGGGTACACCGTTTGAAGTATTCTGCTACCAAACCGGCAGCCTCGAAGCGAAACGCCGCGCGGTGCTGGAGGAGAATGACCCGTGGCTGAAAACGATCCGGGAATCGTGGCAGGGCGGGCTCGTCGAGCTGGTCCGCTCGATGCCCGACCTGGCGATCTGACGCGATGACAGCGGAGCGGGAGCGGTTTTTCGAACCGGGTGCCGTGCGGGTGAAAATCTGCGGTGTCACCTCGGCGGCCGACGCGGCGATGGCGGTGTCGGCTGGCGCGGACGCGATCGGGATCAATTTGTTTCCCGGCTCGAAGCGGTTTGTCGGCCTTGATGATGCGGTGCGGCTGGCGGCGGACATTCCGGTCACGCGAATTGCCGTGGTGGTTAATGCGACCGCGTCAGAATTGACTGAGATCGCGGCGGCGGGGTGTTTCGAAGCGGTGCAATTTCACGGTGACGAGACGCCGGAGTTTTGCGGGTCGCACGCTGACCGCTGGCTGCGCGCGGTTCGGGTGGCTGGTGCGGACAGCCTTGCGGCCGCGCTCGCTTTTGCCACGCCGTGGCTGTTGCTCGATGCTTTCAGCCCGTCTGGATACGGCGGCACCGGACTGGCGGTGGATCCGAAGCTGGCAGCGGAATTTGTTCAAACGAACGCAGACCGCCGGATCGTGCTG
>JBGTDR010000002.1:0-10789 GCA_041748215.1 Chthoniobacterales bacterium | reverse complement strand
GGCCACTCCGGGCTGGCTCGGCCGATGGCTCGCCGGGCGGGCGCTGGCGGCCGGACTCGACGGGGTCGATCTGCGTTTCCACAAATGCATCACGCCGGAGCTCGTGCAGGAATTGCACGCGAGCGGTCTTGTGATTTTTACCTACACCGTGAACGACGCAGCGGCGGCGAAACACTGTGCATCGCTCGGGATCGATGGCCTTACCACGGATGATCCGGCAGCCATTCGCGCTGCTCTCCGATGAATTCGGGTCCAGTTTCCGCTTGCCTGTGCGCCGGTGCCCACAATGTTAAAGGTCATGCGTCCTGATCTGCTCCGAATTGCTCTCTTTTTGTTTTTCGCGTTCTCTGCTCCGCAGCTTCACGCGCAGGCGGATCGCGAATACCTCATCCTGAGCGGCGGCCCGTCGCTCGATGAGTGGGAGAAATACAAAGCGGCACCTCACGACAAATGGTGGGGGAATTTTATCCGCTCGGCCCGCATCCGGATCGCCGAACTGCGCAAACAACATGGCCCGACGGCTCGCATCACCTGGCTGGTCCACCGTCCCAGTTACGAACGCCGCAATTCCCGCCAATCCAACACGTCGCCCAACATCATCGCTGACATCGTCTCCGTCCGCGACCGCTACGGCGTAAATCTCGTCTGGTTCAGCCAGGGGGACGATGTGATCAACTACCTGAACGCCGGTCTGCCGCGGAATCAGGTCAAAATTGCGACGTTCGACTTCTACGGTCATTCGAACCGCGCGTGTTTTATGTTCGATTACAGCAACCTGATCGACAGCGCATCCAAGTCGTGGTTGCACGAAAACGATTTCGCAAAACTACGCCGCGGCATTTTCACCCGCGACGCTTTCATCAAAAGCTGGGGCTGTCACACCGGTGAAAGCATGAGCAAAGCCTTCAAAAAAGCGACCGGCAAACGGATGATCGGAGCCATCGGCAAGACCGACTACTCCGCAATCTCCACTCGTGGCGAAGTCCTCGTCAACGGCCGCTGGGGCGGCTGACGGTAGTTGATCTGCCCGCTGGCAGACGTTCGATCGGCCGCCAAACGAGGAGCAGGCCTACAAACGCGGGCCGGCTCCGCTGACCTTGTCTTCCCAGCGGGTGAGCAGGTGGACGATGATGTTCACGCCGAACTTGTAGCTCTGCAGGATGGAGGGTTGGGTCAGGTTGTTGAGGTAAAGATCGCGCTCGTCCCAGATCGCGGGATTGATCGCCACAAATTCGTCGAGCTCATTGACGCCGAGATCGATCTGGCCACTGCCGTCGAGGCCGATTTGCCACATGTCGCCGTAGTCGTTCGCGGTGTAAAGGATCGCAATTTCACCAAAGATGCGCAGAGCGTAAACCGGCTCCTGATAAAAATTGAGCCCGGGCGGCACGCCGCGCACCTCACTGTAATAGGCCTTGGAGAAGATCGGATGGTTTGCCGGCAGCGGCTCGAAATTTTTGTCCACGTCGGGGATGACGCGTTTCATCTCGCGGCGGAAAGCGATGTCAAATCGCGAACGTTTGCCGGGAACCGAGCTGTCGCCCCAGATGCAACCGCCCATACGAACGTATTTGCGCAGGTTTTCGACCTCCTTGTCGGTCAGCTTGAAATCGCGTGAACCGGTGATGAAAATAAACGGGGGTTTGTCGGCGAAGATCTGGTCGCTGTCGAGACGGATGGCCTTCACGTTCCGCTCGTTGGTTTTGATTTTTTCCCGCGACTGTTTACTGATGAAATAAAGCAGGTTGGGCAGGCTGCCGCCGGTGATCTGGTCGCCGACGACCCGAACGGTGGAATTCCAATTTCCGCCGTCGTAGCGGCCGATGAAGGCCTCGAATTCAAATTCGCGCTGCCGCAGTCCGGTGCCGGATCCCGTGCCACGCCCCCGGCCCCAACCGCTGGTAAATGCCCCAATCGCGGCGGCATCTCCCGCGCTCATCTGTCCGACCGGACCCGCAGCGGGCGCCGGAGCGACGGCAGCCGCTGGCGCCGAAGTCGGGGCGCTCAATTGCGGAGTCATCACCTGCGTCATGGTGAAGTCCAGCGGCTGGGCACTCATGGTGGTGATCGCATTCATCGGGGCCGCGTTGGTGGGCGGCGTGGACACCGTGAACGTCGTTTCCTGCGGAGCGGCCGAAGCGGCGGGCGGTGCCGTCGCGGCGTCGTCACTCGAAACAAATCCCCCACCCTCGCCCTCGAAGTCCGGTGGCTCCTGAATCGCTTCGAAAAGCACCGTCGTCCCAAAGACGGCGATGATCAGCAGGTGAAGGATCAGCGAGATCGTGAAAAAACGCGAGTTGTTGAACTTATCGACCAGCTTCTGGAGGAGCGGGTTGGACGAGTCGTCGGGCATCGGTTTTAGATAAAGGCGCTCCGGGCGGGCAGCAACTTAAATTCCCCCCGCATGAGCTTGCGGCGGTGTTTCGCCGTCCCCCACGACCGGCGATTCATTGATGGCGTCGAGCAGCGTGCGGATGCGGCCGAAATCGCGTTTGTGCGGAGTGAGCACGATGCGCGGCAGAGCGGCGAGCTTGGTTTCTTCGTGCTCTTCGGGCAACGGTCCGGACTGGTGGATCACACCGTCGGCGAGGAGGCTGGCAAAACGCTCGTTGAGCGCGGCCACGGCGACGTCGGTGAGTGGTGCGTTGACGCGAATCACCATTTTTTCGCGCACCCAGCGGTACGAATGGAACCCGCGGTAAAATTTCAGGATCTCGGCGACGGCATCATCAACGCTGTGCGTGATGTGGAAGAGGTTGAAATCGGACGGAGAGACGAGTCCGAGGTCGTGGAGGTCATTCTGAATAAAACGGCGCCAGGTTTCCCAGTAGTGGCCGTTGGGTTTGTCGAGCAGGATGATCGGAACGATTTGCGACTTACCGGTCTGAAGCAGGGTGAGCGCTTCAAAACCCTCGTCCTGCGTGCCGAATCCACCGGGACAGAGCACGAACGCGTGGGTCTCCTTCATGAAGTTGAGCTTCCGGGTGAAGAAGTAGTTAAAATTGATCAGCTTTTTGTCGCCGTAGATCGTTTCGTTGGCGCGCTGCTCAAACGGGAGGCGAATGTTCAAGCCGAAGCTGTTTTCCGCCCCGGCTCCCTGCTGGGCGGCACCCATGATGCCGTCGCCCCCACCGGTGATGAGCATGAAGCCCTCCTGGCAAATACGGCGGGCGAATTCACGGGCGATCTTGAATTCTTCGGCCTCGGAGCGGGTGCGGGCTGATCCGAAGACGGCGACTTTGCGCTTGTCCTGGTATTTCGCAAAGACACTCGCGGCGTAGCGCATCTCGCGCATCGCCCGGTTGAAAAGTTTCAGATCGGCGACGCTGGCCTGGTCCCGGCCGAGCTTGAGCGCCGTCTCGATCAGCTCTTCGACCAGTTCGGCCTGCCGACCATCGGCCACTTCCTGCGCCAGCGCACGAACACGCGGGTCGATTTCCTTTTCTTTCATAGCGGGTTGGTTTTGCGTTATCTCATTACCTCACGCGCGACCCCGGCCGCGCATCTCCAACCTACCGAACCGTCTCCCGGCGACGCGAGCCCCGCGTGGCTGATCGAGCAAAGCTGCCATCCCCATGATCATTGTCCTTCGCGCCCACTCGTCTCCCGAGCAAATCGATGACGTCATCGACGAAGTGCGGAAACTCGGTTACGAACCCTCGCCGATTCACGGGGTCGCGCAGACCGTGATTGCGGCCATCGGCGACGAGCGGACCCACCAGAATCTCGAATCCCTCACCGCTCTGCCCCAGGTTGAAAGTGTGCTGCGCGTGCAACGCCGCTACAAACTGGCGAGCCGCGAATCCCATCCGGACGACACCGTAATTGACGTCGATGGTGTCCCGGTCGGTGGCCCGCAGATCACGCTCATGGCCGGGCCGTGCTCGGTCGAAAGTGCGGAGCAATTATTTTCCACCGCCGACGCCGTCAAGGCGGCCGGAGCCACGATCCTGCGCGGCGGCGCGTACAAACCGCGCACGTCACCCTATGAATTCCAAGGGCTTGGCCGGGAGGGCCTGCGTCTGCTTCGCGAAGCCAAAGAGCGCACCGGACTCAAAATCATCACAGAGGTATTGAGCGAACGGGACGTCGAGCACGTCGCCGAGACCGCCGACATCCTGCAGATTGGCGCACGCAACGCGCAAAATTTCCAACTTTTGATCGAATGTGCGCGGTCCGGCAAACCGGTCCTGCTCAAACGCGGCATCAGCGAACGCATCGAAGAATGGCTGCTCGCGTCGGAATATCTGCTCGCGCACGGAAATCCCAACGTGATGCTCTGCGAACGCGGCATCCGCACGTTCGAGACCTACACTCGGAACACGCTCGATCTTGCGGCCGTCGCCATCGCGAAAAAAGAATCGCACCTCCCCGTGATCGTCGATCCAAGCCAGGGGTGCGGGCGCGCCGACCTTGTCGTCGCGATGTGCTGTGGAGCCATCGCACTCGGCGCGGACGGCCTGCTCATCGAAGTTCACCCGCATCCCGCCGAGGCGCTCAGTGACGGCCAGCAACAGGTCGATTTTGCGATGTTCCGCGACCTCGCGACGAGGATCCGTCCATTTGTCGAAGCAGCCGGACGGACGCTGTGACGCGGATCAATCCTCCGGCGTCGGCAGCGGCACCGGGCGGTCGCTCACCGATGCGGGCGGAGCCGCCGCCTGGCTTGTCGCCACGGCATTGGGATCGACAACAAACCCGCCGACAACCTGCACCATTCCGGCAGGATCACGGCGCAGGGACGGTTTGGCTTTTACGGTGTCGTATTGTTTCCGGTCAAGCACGCGGCCATCGAGGCCTACGGACGTGTACATGAAGGATTTTGGCGCGATGTAGTGGAGGATGTGGACGTTGTTGTCGGCATCGAATTCCACGTCGGGCTCGCCAAACGCGAGCAATCGCCCGAGCTGATGCGTGCAATAAACGACGCCGTTCTCCTTGTCCTCGATCCGGAGGTAAAGTTGCGTGTTTTTCGGAAGGCGGTGCGCGAGCAGCGTGAGCGTGCGCGTCGTGCTGCCTCCGGTGGCCTCAGTCGGAACGCCCACCTCTTGCTGCCACAGCGTGCGACCTTCGCTGATCTCGATATTCATCGGCGGATTCGAGCTGAAATATTGTCCAAACTCGCGGGCGTAGATCGTGGCGCGGATACGATAGAGGCCGAACTCCGTCATCGGATAAATCGGCGTCATGTTGATCATGCGTTTGATGCTCTGGCCGGGGCCGATCTGGACGGGGGTGAGTTGGTAGTCGGAGTTGTACGGCGGCACGATGCGGACAGCGTTGCGTTCGACGTATTCAATCTGAAAGCTGAGCCACTTGTGGTTGCCGTCGTCGGCCAGTTCAAGTTCACGCCCACTCAGGTTGGTCACGGTGACGGTCACGATCAGCGGCTCAAAACGAATGTAGAGCGGGCGATTGACACCAAGGTCAACGCGGACCTGGGCGTGCGCGAAGGGTGCAGCCAACAAAACAAAGAGGACCGCAAGAAACATTGCGGCGGGGCGGGAAATCATCATTGGAAAAATCAGGGCTGAACGGGCGGAGGCGGCTGGTCCGCAACGGTGCGGAAACCAAGGGAGACGTCGGATTGAAGGGCGTCGAGGCGGAGCAGTCGGCGGCGGGTATCGACGTCGGGATTTCCCCAATTGCCGCCGCGGATCACGGGAACTTTTACACCGCCAAGGTCGGGGCTTTCGGCCCAGGTGGCGGTCCATTCGGAGACGTTGCCGCCCATGCCCATCACACCGAACGGGCTGCGGTCCTCGGCAAGTGCATCAACGGGTGACCAGCGTTTGAATCCATCGATCTGGCCGCCCTGGGCCGGATCGCGGCTTGCGTCCGCACCACTGTTGACGCGGGCGGGAGCAGGTTCGTTGCCCCACGGATAGACGTTGCCTTCGGATCCGCGCGCCGCCTTTTCCCATTCCTGTTCCGTCGGCAGACGGCGGCCCCTCCATTTGGCGTAGGCGTAGGCGTCGAACCAATCGAGGCCAAAAACCGGGGAATTGACGTCGAGGGCTGCCTCCTTGAATTTCCCCCAACGCCGGGCTCGCGTGTAATAGCCGGGCATCGATTCGCCGGGCAGATCCTTGTCCGCCCAATCGACGGGCACGTGCGATTTGCCCCGCGGCATCTCCGGGTGGGCGAGTTTTTCGGCCTCGGTAGGGTTGGCCTCGACCCATTCAAGGAACTGCGCGTATTGCCCAATCGTTACTTCGTGCTGGTCGATCCAGAATGCGGGTAACGCGAGCTTTTCGCCGTCCTGATAAACAAACTCGCCGCCCGGAATTTCGACCATGGTGTCAAAAGCCCTCACGGCAACGGGCTTGACGAGGAGCCACGCGACGACCCCAAGAGCCACCGCCAGCAGCACGAGCGAACCGAGAGTGCTGAGCAGGACGTTACGTTTCTGGCGTTTGCGGCCCTCTTCGACGGCTTTGATGGCCGCGCGCTCGCGGGCATCCAGTTTGTAGGCGTCGGCCAGCGCGACTTTCGGCACCAGATTTTTTGCCTCTTGAGCGAGGCCCGCCCACGAGCGCAGGGCGCTGTCGCCGGCACTTGCGCGCGCCAGCAATTGGCGAACCGGTTCGGTGTCTGGACCCGGTGCAAGGACGGGGGCGACGATTTCGGTGACGGCGCGAATTTCTTCGACGGCCGGGATTTCCTCCGCCGCCTCGTACGCTGCGATGTTAACAATGCGAACCTGCTGACGGGCATCGAGTAGAATATGGGACGCCCGGATCGGCTCGTGCGGCATCTTCTCGCGACCCAGATGGGATACGACTTCTGCGACCGTCTGGAGGACGCGAAGAGATGTGGCGCGATCCAGCGTCACGCCCTTCGCAGCCAGCGCCGCGAGCGACGTGCTGTCCGTGTCTTCGCAGGCGTAAAAATACGTGCCGTCCTGCTCGCCAGCTTCATAAACCGCGAGCACCGCGGCGTGGCGGACATTGGCCTTCACGCTGGCGTCAGCAATAAAACGTTTTACCTGATCGGGGTCGGTTGCCTTGGCCGCACTCAGCGTGCAGAACCGCACCTTGCGAGCCATGGTGGTCTGTTCGGCCCGGTAAATTGGACCGTAATCGCTTTGATCGATGAGGCCTTCGAGGTGATAGGCCCCGAGCTTCCGGCCGGCTAGTTCTCCCGCCGCCCGTGGCGTCGCGCGCACCGCCCGCGGCGTGGGCTGGGTTGGAACGTTCGCCGCCCGGATCATTGCCGCCAACGCGGCGACATCAACTGGTTTTCCCACGACCGGCGTGTCGCCGATGCGATCCGCGTAGTCCGAGAGATCGTATTCCGTGATGAAAATCGTGCGCAGGCCGGGCAGCGCGGACAGGAAGGTGTCGCGCAGCGTGAATCCGTCGGTGCCATCCATGATCACATCGGCGACGAGCACGTCGATGCCTCCTTCGCGTTCGCTGATCTGCACCGCCTCTTCCGCGCTCTCCGCAGCGAAAGAGATCATTCCTTCGGAAGCCAAGCCGGCGGCGACCTCGCGGGCCAGGCCGGCTTCGTCGTCAACGACGAGAATTTTCATTGGCCGCCTTCGATCGACAGTTTCAGCGGGAAGGTGTCCAGCAATTCAACCGGCTCGCCCCGCCAATCCTGCAGCTCGTTTTTGTAATATATTCCGAGCACGTATCCGTAATATTGAAGCGGGGGCAGGTCCCCGCGATCCGTGAGTGGAAGGGGGTATTTCACGGTCAGCAGTTCCGGGTCACCGTTGGCCCAATCGGTCGGAGGGGTAAGCCATTCGGACATCAATTTCGAATCGGTCTGAATGATATCGCCTGAATCACTCTGCTCATAAAAATAGACGACAACCTTGAGATCTTCGGGAGCGATCTCGACTTTGGAACTCGCCTTCGTCGCCACCCGCAATTCCTTAAATCCCGGTTCGCCGTTGACCACGCGCGACTCGACGATTCCCATCACGGCACCGATGGGAATGCCATTGTCACGCATCATGGTGTCAGGCTGCTGCGTCGCGCGCACTTCGCCTTCCGCGGCCGGAGCGGCCTCGAGTTGCGACAACAATGCGGCGGCACCGCGTTCGATTTGATCAAAGGCAGGATTGGTCCTGGTGGCCGGAAGTGCGAGCACCTGCTGGAGCCGCTGGATCGTCTCGAGGGCAGGCTCCGGTCGTCCGAGCTGCTGTTGGACCATCGCGATTTGAAGCAACACGCCGGGTTCGTTCGGGAGAATGCGCTCAGCTTCGGTAAGGGCCTCAAGCATGCCCTGAAGATTGCCCTCCTGCCCAAATTCCTCAGCTTCCGCCAGCAGGGAATTGGCGCTTTCGATGGCCGCCTGCGTCGGAGCCGGCGTTGCAGCGGCTTCCGCGCCCGCGGAAGCAGCCGTCGACCGCGAGAACGATTGAACGCTGATTTCAGGTAACAAAGCGGCCACCGCTGCAAGCAGCTGAATTGCCGCGATCCCGCCGAGCACCACGGACGCAATGACCAGCGTCCGATCGGCCGGTGGTTTGCCAAGAGAATGAGTGACCGGGGAGGACATGGGAGGTGTATGGATAAATTTGCCGCCGCACGCTGTCAAATCGCAACGGCTCGGCGCTGGAGGGCCGCTGATCCGACGGACGGACTTTTCGACCGCCGGAGATGTCAGTCTTCTTCGAGAATCTGGCGCTGCAGTTCGAGCAGTTGCTCAATGCCTGCCTGCCCCGCGGCGAGCATGGCGTGAAGCTCGTCCTGCGCAAAGGCCGCTTCTTCACCGGAGCCCTGCACTTCCACGAACTCGAGTTGCTCGGTCATTACCAGATTCATGTCCACCTTGGCATCCTTGTCTTCGACGTAATCGAGATCGACGAGGACGTCGCCGCCCACAACCCCGACGCTCACGGCGGCGACGCGCTGCCGCAGCGGGGATCGGGCAACCTTGCCAGTGGCCACCAGTTTCCGGCACGCGAGGGCTGTGGCCACGCAGGCTCCGGTGATCGATGCCGTGCGGGTACCGCCGTCGGCCTGAAGCACGTCGCAGTCGATCCAGAGCGTGCGAGCGCCGAGCGCGTCGAGGTCCACGGCGGCGCGCAACGACCGTCCGATCAATCGCTGGATCTCGCTGCCGCGCCCATCGAGTTTGCCCTTGGAAATGTCGCGAGGTTTCCGCGTCAGCGTCGAATACGGCAGCATCGAGTACTCGGCCGTGATCCATCCGCCCTTCACGCCCTGCTCTTTCATCCAGCGCGGGACACCCTCCTCGATCGAGGCGGCGCAGATCACGCGGGTATTGCCCGCCGAGATCAGCACAGAGCCCATTGCATAAGGCGCAACTCCAATTTCAAAAGTTACGGGGCGCAGAGTTCCGGGATCGCGTTGGTCGTGTCGGGGCTGGTGTGGCATGAGGAGGCGAAGGATGACGACCCGCGCGGAAATGGCGCAAGCGGTAAAAAAATCCGAAGCCCCCCGGGTCGGCGGCAAGCAGGGTCCGTGCTTTCGCGGAAATCTGCTTGCGCGGGACCGGGCCTCGGGGAAGACTGCCCGACTCAGGTTACGGGCTGTGGCTCAGCTTGGTAGAGCGCCTCGTTCGGGACGAGGAGGTCGTGGGTTCGAATCCCGCCAGCCCGATTCTTTCCGCACCGCGGCTTCCCGACGCCGCATCGCGTGTGCCCACCCGGCGGCATTTGTCGTTCCGTCTTCATGAAAATCAACACCGCCACGTTTCACGTCAGCGCGCCGAGTCTGGCCGCGTGCCCGCCACCGGAGCGGCCGGAGTTTGCGTTCATTGGCCGGTCGAACGTCGGCAAATCTTCGCTCGTCAATCTGGTCACCGGAAAGCGGGATCTGGCGAAGGTGTCCGACGTGCCCGGCAAAACGCGGTTGATCAATTTTTTCACGATCGACAATGCGTGGTCGCTCGTTGACCTGCCGGGATACGGATTCGCCAAACGCGCCAAACACGAGCGCGCCGATTTCAACGAATTCACCGCCGACTATCTCGAGCACCGGGAAAATCTGCGGCTCACTTTTGTCCTGATCGATTCGCGCCTGCCACCGCAACGCATCGACGTGGATTTTGTGCACTGGCTTGCAGCGAGTGCGGGTCCATTCGTCCTCGTGTTTACGAAATCCGACAAGATCAGCCCCACGGCCCTGGCGCGCAACGTGGATGCCTTCCAGGCGGCCATCGCTGATGGCTGCGCCGAGCCGCCCCGTGCGCTCACGAGCTCGGCGAAGCTCCGCAAGGGCCGATCGGAGGTTCTTGCCGTGATCGCGGCGACGCTGACCGCGACAAATCCGTGATCTGCGCGGCTGGATGCGTGATTATTTCCGGACCACCCGGATCTCAGGCCGGTAGGTAATGCGGACGAGGAGGTCGCCGCGTCCACCGCGCGATTTGGGCAGCCCCTCGCCGTTGATTCGAATCACCGTGCCGCGTGCGACCCGTGGCGGGATCGGCACGCTCACCATGCGACCGACGGCTCCCGGAACGCGTTCCTCTCCACCCTGCGCAGCACGCTGGCTACTGATGCGCAAATCACACCGCAGGTCCGAACCACGCACTTTGAACCGGTGTCCGGGCAACGCCCGCACCCGCACCACGATCACACCTCCGCCCGCATCCGGAGAACGCGGCAGCCGAAATCGCGTCCCGGGAGCCGTCTCAGGTGGGACTTCCAGCGGATAACTTTCGCTGCCGTGTGGATTTGCGGGATCGTTGACGCGAATTTCCAGTTGAGCCCCGCGAATAAAATCCTCCACCCGCAGATTCACGTCCTGCGTGAGGTTTCGTTGAATCCGCCCCGCCGACGCCATGGGGCGCTCGCGGGCGGTCA
>JBGTDR010000001.1:0-10670 GCA_041748215.1 Chthoniobacterales bacterium | reverse complement strand
CGTGCGGCTGGGGGCATCGCGACGGGGCCGCGCGACGGTCGTGGGGGCCGCCTGATCGCGGGTGAAGATTTTGCCGAATGGAGTGACCGGCTCCGTGACGTGGAGGCCATTCTGGAGCTGCCAGCGGTGCGGGACGAACTGGCCCGAGCGCGGGAATCGGCGCGCGATTTGCGCCGCGAGTCACGGGGTGGCCAGCCTCCTCAATGGGACGTGGTGGCGGAAAAAATTCTGCGTCCGCTGATGGAGGCTGAGACAAAACTCACAGAAGCGCTCAATCGCATCGACAAAAAAGATCCGCTCGCACCAGTCGAGCGGGATCCCGTTCCAGAGGCCTACTCGGAGATCGTCCGCCGCTATTACGAAGAGCTCGGCCAATGAATATTGTCTGGTCCGAAAGCCAGTGGCTGATTCCGGCACTCGTCGCGTTCGCTTTCCTCACTCTCGCCGTCATCCTCAGTTACCGCCTCAGCCGGGGAGCACCGCTCTGGGTGCGATTGGTCGCGGCGGGCCTCAAAATTCTCGGTTTTGCCGCGCTCGTGCTTTTTCTCCTTGGGCCGGAAACGGTGCGGTCGCACGCGAAGCCGGGCACCAACTTGTTCGCAGTCATCGCCGATACCAGCGCCAGCATGCAAATCTCGGATCAGACCGGAAACGCCACCCGCGGCGACCGGCTTCAGGCGCTGCTCACCGACGCGCCCTGGCTGCGCGAGCTGGAGGAGCAGTTTAGCGTTCAGCGATTCACTTTCGATGCGCGGTTGCGTCCGGCCGGCACGTTTGACGGGCTGGAATTTAATGGCCGCCACACGTCCCTCGCAGCGGCGCTCCGCCAGGTTGCCGAACGTTACCGGGGCCAGCCGCTCGCGGGCATCCTGGTGCTATCCGACGGCAGTGCCACCGACCTGCCTGCTCCAACCCTCGCCTCGGCCGGGTTGCCGCCGGTGCATGTCGCCGTGCTTGGTCCGCAAAAAAAACTCACCGACCTCGCGATTGAAGCGGTGAATACCACGGCCACCATGTTTGAAGACGCCCCCGTCGTCGTCGATGCGACCATTCGCACCACGGGAGCCCGCGGCCAAATCGTGACGACGCGATTATTGGAACGCGATGGCACCGTCGTCGCCGAGCAAACCCGCACCCCCACCTCCGACGACGAAACGCTCGCTTTCCGTTTCACCACCCGCCCGGACAAACCAGGCACCGCGTTTTATCGAGTGGAAACGAGCCTCGCGGATCCCGAGACGGAAGCGACGCTCGAAAACAACCGGACTCTAACCGCGGTCAATCGCGAGACGGGCCCGTACCGAGTCCTCTACGTCGGCGGCAATCCAAACTGGGAGCACAAGTTCCTTCAGCGCGCGGTGAATCAGGACAACGCCATCAAGATGGCCAGCCTGATCCGCATCGCCAAACGCGAGCCGAAGTTCGACTGGCGCGGACGCAGCGGGGAGACGACCAATCCGCTCTATCGCGGATTCGGAGCCGGCGGGGAAGCGGAGCGATTCGACGAATCGGTTTTCATCCGTCTACAAACGCGGGACGAAAAAGAATTGCGCACGGGATTTCCGAGCACGCCGGAGGATCTTTACGGCTACGAGGCGGTCATCCTCGACAATCTCGAAGCCGCATTTTTCAGCAACGACCAGATGCGGTTGCTGCAGCGTTTCGTTTCCGAGCGCGGAGGCAGTCTGGTGATGCTTGGCGGAATCGATTCGCTCGGCGAGGGAGGATACGCCGGCACGCCCATCGGCGAAACTCTTCCCCTTTACCTCAACCGTCCCCCGAGCCGCGGCGCGGATCTTTTTGCCTTCCAGCTTACTCGCGATGGATTGCTCCAGCCGTGGATGCGGCTGCGCGCAAACGAGGGCGCGGAAAACGAGCGACTCGCCGCGTTGCCCGGAATCCGCGTCTTAAATTCCGGCACGGAGCCGAAACCGGGAGCTCTCGTGATGGCAGATTCCGGCCCACCCGGCGGTCCATCATTGCCCGCGATCGCGGTGCAGCGATACGGCAATGGGCGCACCGCCGCCGTGCCGATCGGTGACTTCTGGCGCTGGGGATTGCGCACTCCCGAGCTTCAGGCCGATCTGTTCAAGTCGTGGCGGCAATTTCTTCGCTGGGCGCTCACCGACGTTCCCAAACGCGCCGAGATCGAAATCGAACCGGATCCCGCCGCCCCCGACCGCACAAAAATCGTGCGCGTGCGTGTCCGCGGCCAGGACTTTGGCCCGGCGCAGAACGCCGCCGTTCAGCTTCGCGTGCAGTCACCCGACGGCACGTGGTCTGCGCTCGACACCCAGCCCGATGACGCCGAGGCGGGCACCCACACCGCGCGGATTTCCGGATCCGAACCCGGCCCGTGGCTCGTGGAAGCCCTCACCACCGACCGCGTGGATGGTGTCACCACCCGCGTGACCACCGGCTGGGCGTCCAATCCCGGCGCCGACGAATTCCGCAAACTCACCCCCGATCTCCCGGAACTTCAGGCACTCGTCGACACCTCCGCCGGCAGTCTGCCTGATCCCGATGACCTCGAACGCTGGGTTGCCGAGCTCGCACGGAGTCCGCTTCCCGTCACGGAAACCGAAACCATTCCACTCTGGCATCAAGCCGGGTGGCTGGCGGTGGCCATTGGACTCTTCGCCGGTGAGTGGGGCTTGCGTCGCTGGAAAGGCCTGCCATGAAATCCGCCCTGCTCGCTCTTGTATTTGCTTTTACCGTCGCGACATCCGCTACCGCCGCGCGCAAAATGCTCATCGTCGTTGGCGCTCCGGGCGAATCCGATTTCCAACCCCGCTTCGAATCCCAGGCCGGTCTTTGGGCCGAAGCAGCGCGCAAAGCCGGGATCCAATCCCGCGTGATCGGGGTCGACGAAGAATCCTCCACAACCTCCGACCGCGACGCGCTGGAAGCCGCCCTCGCCGCGGAAGCTGCGAGCGGCGACGAACTCTGGATCGTGATGCTCGGCCACGGATCGTTCGACGGACGCGACGCAAAATTTAATCTGCGTGGGCCGGACCTCACCGCCGCCGATCTCGGCAACTGGGCCAAACGTTTCGACCGCCCGCTCGTTGTCCTCGCTTTTTTCGCTGCCAGCACCCCGTTCCTCGAATCCGTCTCGGGACCCAACCGCATCGTCGTCACCGCCACCCGCAACGCCGGCGAACGGAACTATTCCCGCCTCGGCGAATACGCCGCCCCGGCCCTCGATGCCCCGGCGACCGACCTAGATGGCGACGGCACGATTTCCGTGCTGGAACTCGCCTTGCACAGCTCCCGCGCCGTGCGGGATTTTTACGAGGCGGACCAGCGCATCGTTTCCGAACACGCGATGATCGATGACAACGGGGACGGCAAGGGCACTGAGCTGGCGGCATTCGACGGTATGCGCGCGGAGTCCGGCGAGGGTGCGCTTGCCCGCCAAACCACGCTCGCCCGCGATGGATTCGAACAATCGCTCAGCCCGGAATTGCGGAAAGCCCGCTCCGACGTCGAGCGCCGCATCGAAGAATTGCGGGCAAAAAAGGATTCGCTCAAAGAAGACAATTATTACGATCAGCTCGAAAAGCTCCTCCTCGAGCAGGCCGCGCTTTATGCCGGCGCGGGACCCCGCTCGTAGCGGCAATCAACTGGCCAGTCTTCCCCGTTCCGGGTTAGCCTGCCGGACCCGTCGGCCACTCGAAGTGCGCTCGGCTTCAACCACCGATTCCCATGCCCGACGACCAGACCACCGACGAAGTTTACGGATCGAAGGATCTCGAGATTGTCATCCCGAACGCCTTCTTTCCCCGCCACCAGCACGACGCCCGTCACGCCTACACGGTTGTGCACGATGAACTCATGCTCGACGGCAACGCCCGCCAGAATCTGGCTACCTTTTGCCAGACCTGGGAGGAGCCCGAGCTGCACCAGCTCATGGACGAGTGCATCGACAAAAACATCGTCGACAAGGACGAGTACCCCCAGACCGCTGAGATCGAAAAACGCTGCGTCGGCATGCTCGGCGACCTCTGGCACGCGGTTGTCCCCGGCGATGCCGTCGGCACGTCAACCACCGGCTCGAGCGAGGCCGCCATGCTCGGCGGCATGGGCATGAAACGCCGCTGGGAATCCCGCCAAAAGGCGGCCGGCAAACCGATCGACAAGCCGAATCTCATAACTGGTCCGGTCCAGGTCTGCTGGCATAAGTTCACCCGCTACTGGGACATCGAGCACCGCGAGATCCCCATGGAGGACGGTCGCCTGCTCATGACGCCGGAGGAAGTCCTCTCGCGCTGTGACGAAAACACGATCGGCGTCGTCCCCACGCTCGGCGTCACGTTTACCGGCGAATACGAGCCCGTCGCCGCCGTCGCGGAAGCCCTCGACCGCTACCAAAACGAGACCGGCCTCGACATCCCGATCCACGTCGACGGCGCGAGTGGCGGTTTCCTCGCCCCGTTCTGCGCGCCCGATCTCGTCTGGGATTTTCGCCTGCCACGCGTCAAATCAATCAACGCCTCCGGCCACAAATTCGGCCTCGCCCCGCTCGGAGTCGGCTGGGTGCTCTGGCGCGAAAAAACCGACCTGCCCGAAGAACTCGTCTTCTGGGTCAATTACCTCGGCGGCAACATGCGCGACATCGCGCTGAATTTCTCCCGCCCCGGTGGCCAGGTCGTCTGCCAGTACTATAATTTCCTGCGCCTCGGCATTGAAGGCTACCGCAAGGTCCACACCGCCTGTTACGACACCGCCGCGTATCTCGCCAAGGAGATCGCCGCCCTCGGCCCGTTCGAGATGATATCCACCGGCCAGCCCGATCGCGGGATCCCGGCCGTTTGTTGGAAACTCAAGCCCGGCCTCGACACCGCTTACACGCTCTACGACATGGCCGATCGTCTGCGCGCGCGCGGCTGGCAGGTCCCGGCCTACACCCTGCCGCCGAACTGCCAGACGCTCCCGATCCAGCGCATCCTCGTGCGCCATGGCGTGAGCCGTGATCTCGCCGCCCACCTCCTTCAGGACATGCGCGACGTCCTCGACTTTTTCCACCGCCACCCGACGCACTCCACCCTCGCGGGCGAGGAACCCTCGGGATTCCACCACTGATCCCGGGCCGGATCCCTTCTCCGACGGCGCTCGATTTTGCCACCGTGATGGAGCCGCGCGCGCACCCCCGGCCCCGACCGCTTTCCGCGCCTCCGGCTCATCGAATCCGCAGGCATCGCCGGATGGGAGTCCCGGCGCGTCTTCCTCCACCCCGACGGCCACCGGATCGTCTGGCTCTCGCGCCATATCCGGAAGGGCCTCCGCGCCGCTGAGTCCCAGGATCTCGCGATCGCCGGCCACTGGCTGCTCCGGAGTTTTTGGAAACCCAACGAGTTGAACTGGTGGATCGGCATCATCTTCGCCGTGGGATCGCTGCTCTTCGCCGCCGGCAGCATCCTCTTCCTGGCCCCCGCGATCGCCAGCGCGTGCGGTCTCGACGCCACCGGCATCAACGCCGTTTTTTTCGCCGGCTCCGTCCCGTTCACCACCGCCGCCTTCCTGCAACTTTACCAGGCCGCCAATGCGCCCGACTTTCCGCCGTCGGATCCGGAAGAACCCCGGCCCCGGCGAATCTTCGGCTGGCGACCGCACGATCTCGGGTGGGTCAGTTGCGCGCTGCAATTTCCCGGCACGCTCCTCTTCAACCTGAATACCTTCGACCCGTTTTTCTCCGGTCTGGGCTGGCTCGGCCAGGACGTGCTGATCTGGGTGCCGGACTTCGTGGGATCGATCCTGTTTCTTCTCTCCGGCTACCTCGCCTTCGCCGAGACCTGCCACTCGTTCTGGCGCTGGGACTTTGCCGACCTGTCGTGGTGGGTGACGTTCGCGAATCTTCTCGGCTGCATCGCGTTCATGATCTCCGCCTGCTTCGCCTTCGTCCCGCCGCAGCCACCGGGAATCGACCTCGCCGCGATCGCCACGACCTTCACTCTCCTTGGAGCCATCGGCTTCTTCGTCGGCTCCGCCCTCATGCTGCCCGAAGCCGCCTGACGCCGGCGATTCGTGATCCCGGTTGCTCGACCAGCGGTTTCCGCTTGCGGCGTCACGGGACGGTCCATTTAATCCCCGCTCATGATTGACTGGCTGACGGGGTTTTTCGACAGGGCGTCAGGCATTCTTTGGGGGACACCGCTGCTGGTCCTCCTTATTGGCACCCATCTGTTCCTGACCGTGCGGTTGGGATTCATTCAGCGCCTGCTCGTTCCGGCGATTCGCCTGTCCTTTCAGCGACCCGGAAATGCGGCTGGTGACGTGAGTCATTTTGGAGCGCTCACGACGGCTTTGGCGGCAACGGTCGGCGCGGGCAATATCGTGGGCGTCGCGGTGGCGGTGGGCATCGGCGGACCGGGAGCGCTGCTCTGGATGTGGCTCACGGGCGTTTTTGGCATCGCGACAAAATACGCCGAAGCCTTCCTATCCGTGAAATACCGCGTGACGAATGAGCGCGGTGAAATGTCGGGCGGTCCGATGTTCGTGCTCGAGCACGGCTTGAAAATGCGCTGGCTCGGCGTGCTTTTCGCCATCTTCACGGCCATCGCCGCGTTCGGCATCGGCAACATGTTTCAGGCCAAAGCCATCGCTCAACAGATGGTCGGACTGCTGCCCGACGTCAACGAATCGACCGTCCGCATCGTCGTTGGCTTGATTCTCGCCGGGACCACGGGAGCCGTCATTTTAGGTGGCATTCGCTGGATCGCCCGCGCCTGCGAATTTCTCGTCCCGATCATGGTCGTCTTTTACATGATCGGCTGTCTGATCGTGCTGGCGCTGAACTTCTCCGCGATCCCGGCCGCTCTGGCATTGATCCTGAGCGACGCGTTCACAGGAGCCTCGATCGCGGGTGGCGCGTTCGGCGTAGTCCTTCAACAGGGCGTCAAACGCGGCCTCTTCTCGAACGAATCCGGCCTCGGCAGCGCCCCCATCGCCGCCGCCGCCGCCAAAACGCGCAACCCCGCCCAACAAGCCCTCGTTTCCATGACGGGCACGTTTTGGGACACGGTCGTCGTCTGCGCACTCACCGGCCTCGCCCTCGTGGTAACCGGCGCGTGGAATTCCGGCGAGAAGGGTGCCGCGATGACGAGTTTTGCTTTCAACACCATCGGCGGATTCGGCGGCATCATCCTCACGTTTGGTCTCGTGACCTTCGTCTTTTCGACCCTGCTTGGCTGGTCGTACTACGGCGAAAAAGCCGTCGAATACCTTGGTGGCCTGCGCATCATCCCGATTTACCGCGTATTCTGGGTCATCGCCATTTTCCTCGGCGCCACGATCCCGAGCAGTCTGGTGATCAACTTCGCCGACTCGGCCAATGCCCTCATGGCCCTGCCGAACCTGCTGTCGTTGCTTGCCCTCAGTGGCCTGCTCGCTCGCGAAAGTGCCGAGCAACTCAAGGATCCGCTCACGTACCGGCGCGACTGATCACGAACGATTCGCTCACCCGGGGCCGCGGCTATCGGCCGGAGCACGCCGCCCTCACGGATGCGTCATGTCTTCGGCCCGCACCCACGCGTCGAATTCTTCGCCCGTAAGGAATCCCAGCGCCGTCGCCGCCTCGCGCAGGCTGCTTTTATCTTTGTGCGCTTTTTTGGCGATCTGCGCGGATTTGTCGTAGCCGATGTGCGGATTTAATGCGGTCACGAGCATGAGCGAATTTTTCACATAGCCCTCGATCGTTTCGAGATTCGGCTCGATCCCGACGGCGCAATGCTCGGTGAATGACCGGCAGCCGTCGGCCAGCAGGCGCACGGAGTTCAGGAAATTGAAGATGATCAGGGGCTTGAAGACGTTGAGCTCGAAGTTGCCCTGCGATCCCGCGAAGCCGATGGCGGCGTCGTTGCCCATCACCTGGACCGCGATCATCGTGAGCGACTCGCACTGGGTTGGGTTCACCTTGCCGGGCATGATCGACGAACCGGGTTCGTTTTCGGGCAGCGTAAGTTCGCCCAGGCCGCAGCGTGGCCCGGACGCCAGCCAGCGCACGTCGTTGGCAATTTTCATGCACGAACACGCAAGCGATTTGAGCGCGCCGCTCGCGAAGACAAATTCGTTGTGGGAGGAGAGCGCGGTGAATTTGTTCGGTGCCGATGTGAAGGGCAACCCGGTCAGCTCCGCGATTTTCGCCGCGGTGCGTTCGGCAAATTCGGGGTGCGAATTCAACCCGGTTCCAACGGCCGTGCCGCCAATCGCCAGGGTGAGCAGGCCGGGCAGCGATTGTTCGATGCGGGCCAGATCGTCGTCGAGCATCTGCACGTAGCCCGAAAATTCCTGGCCCAGCGTGAGCGGCGTCGCGTCCTGCAGGTGCGTGCGGCCAATTTTGACGATCGAGGCAAATTCCCTCGCCTTTGCGTCGAGTGCGTCGCGCAATTCCCGGACCGCGGGCAGCAGCACAGTGTGCACCTCGACCGCGCCAGCGATGCTCATCGCGGTCGGAAACGTGTCGTTCGACGATTGCGACATGTTCACGTGATCATTGGGATGGACCGGCGTTTTTGATCCCTTTTCCCCTCCCGCGATCTCGATGGCGCGATTGGAAATCACCTCGTTCGCGTTCATGTTGCTCTGCGTGCCGCTGCCGGTCTGCCAGATGCGCAACGGGAAATGCGCGTCGAGCTTCCCCGCGATCACCTCGTCCGCCGCCTGCACGATGAGCTCACAGGTCTCGGCGGGCATTTTGCCAATGTCCCGATTCACCAGCGCACAGGCTTTTTTGAGAATCCCGAGCGCGCGGATCAGCTCGGGTGGTTTGACGTCATCGCCGATGTCGAAATGGATCAGCGACCGGGCGGTTTGCGCGCCGTAATAGCGGTCATGCGGGACCGGGATGCGACCCATCGTGTCGGATTCGAGGCGGTGGCGGGCGGGGTCGAACTCAGGTGCTGCGTGCATGGTCCGCGGATTACAGCAAAATTCGCGCGACTTTCCAGTCCGGTGCTCGCTCCGGGCGGGTGCCGGAACCCGGAACCGCAGAAATTCCACACCTCCCACTGCTCTGGCACGGAATGTGCATTACGTTGGATTTGCTGCGGTTCGGCAGGGGCTCATGGGCCGGGCGCAGCGCACTTTTTTTATCGAGCTGGTGATATTGATCATGTTGGACCGTTGCATTTCCCTGCCCACCGAGCCCGGTTGCGACGGGACCCAGCGCGAGATCCGCCAAAATTCGGATGGGGACAATAACTTCTTGACGCAGAATTCTCTGCGGCGCGTGACAATCTTGTCACACTTTGTCTTTTGCGCGGTTTCGCACCTGTCGGCGAGGGGTTGAGCATGACGATCACACGGAAAAGCGACCCGCACCCCTGCCATCGTGCCGGATCGTCGACCCATGGCTTTTCGCTGGTCGAAATGATCGCCGTCATCGCGATCATTGCCATCCTGCTCACGTTGCTGGCACCAGCGATCGGAGCATTTTCGAGCACGTCCGCACGCAAAGGCGCGGTAAATATTTTGATGAACACCTTCGAGCAGGCCCGCGTAGCCGCGCTCGAAACGGGTTCCGATGTGGACGTAATCCTCTGGCGGCGCGCGTTCCCCGATCCCGACGCGATCCTGGTCGTTCGGCAGGAGAACGAATTCGTCGACGGCACGAGCGGCGGTGTCATTCCGCTCACCAAATGGATCAACCTGCCCAAAGGAGTTCTTCTCAAAACCATTCCGCGCTCGCTCGCATCGAGTTCTAGCTCCCTTCCGCCCGGTGTCACCGCGAACGACCTTCCGGGCGATGCGGCCAAGGACCGGTTGTCGGGAATTCGCTTCAATGCGTCGGGCGCCATCGTCTTTCCGCCCAAGACCGACCTTCGTCTTTTTGTCTCGGATGGGGTCCGCGACGCCGGAGGCAGCGAGGCGCAGATCGGGGCGACCGCGCAGTCGACCCTGCTCGAGCAGATTTCGTTCGCGCGTTTCACGGGCCGCGCCCAACTCGACATCAGCAACATCAATTGAGCCCGCGATGAGCTTTCGTCTTCGTTCGCGGCCCGACGCGTTTTCCCTCATCGAGATCGTCCTCGCCATCGGCATCATCTCGTTCGCATTGGTTGGAATCATCGGCCTGTTTCCCGTCGCCCTGAATACGGCCAATGCCAGCCAGCAGGAAACTCACGCCGCCCTGATCGCCCGTACCATATTTAACGACCTCTCGTCGCGGCCCGGCGACCGCACCGTCCTGCTCCAACAACCGTCCCTGGAAGATGCTCCCAGCACGATCGATGTCGATCTCGCCACCGAGGCCGAATATTTCCTCGCCTTCGATCGCGACGGCCGCGCGCTGCCCGACAAAATCACCGCCGCCATCTTCGAATCCGGAACGTCCGGCACCGCCAACTTCCTCGTGAAGGTGGCCGTGACCCTGCCGGAACCCACCGCCACCGGTCCCCCGCCCGTCGAGGGCGTTTCCCGCGTCGATGTCACCATCACCAGCCCGGCCGCCGCCCCCCTCGAGAATCGGCCGCCGCTTTCGTTCGTTTCGCTCCTTCGTCAGAAATGAACGCCCCCCGCCCTACCAGCCCCCGGCGACAAATCGCCCGCGCGTTTTCGCTCCTCGAGCTGCTCGTCTCGATGACGATTCTTTCCCTGCTCGTCGTCCTCCTCCTTGGCATGGTCGATGCCGCCACCCGGCTCTGGCGCGACAGCGAAAGCCGCGTGGACAG